>DATKMP010000077.1:0-5764 GCA_035541775.1 Bacteroidota bacterium
TTGAATAAATATAAGATATGAAGGGAAGTGGAAGACGTATGATACAATTTAAAACCATCAGCGAATTGGATACGGCAGAAGGATTTGCTCCGCCCGAGCATCCGCTGATCAGTCTGAATGTCCTTGAAAAATCATCCTGTATAAAAAAAGATGTTGAGTTCGCATGCAACTGTTATATCATTTGTTTTAAAAAAATAAAATCCGGCGAGCTGATCTATGGAAAAACAAAATATGATCACGATACCGGTCACATGTTTTTTACAAAACCCAATCAAGTGCTGACTGCTCGTGGACTGCAACTGGCGGAAAAAGGGTTTGCGATTCATCTGCACGAAGATTTTCTTATCGGTCATCCGTTGTTCACGGAAATCAAAAAATATTCTTTCTTCGATTATGAAACGCATGAGGCGCTTCACCTTTCGCCGCGAGAGAAAGAAATCATGTGGTCGCTCTATCACAAGATGGAGAAGGAGTATCACGACAATCCGGATGAGTTCAGCAAATCGATTATTCTTTCGCATTTAGATTCGATGCTGAAGTATGCACAGCGATTTTACAAACGCCAGTTCATCGACCGAAAACAGATTTCCGGAGTCACCGTTACAAAATTCAATCAATCTCTGAGCGCATATTTTGAAAAGGGAGATGCAGGAGAAAAGGGATTACCCACCGTCAACTATATCGCATCGCAATTACATCTTTCGTCAAAATATTTAAGCGATTTGTTGAAGCAGGAAACAGGCAAGACGGCGTTAGAATTGATTCATCTGTATGTGATTTCGGAAGCAAAAAATTTGTTGGTAGAAGGCGAACAGAATATTGCCGAAATTGCCTACCGACTTGGATTCGAAAATCCTCCGTACTTTTCCAGATTGTTTAAAAAAGAAGTCGGGATGAGTCCGAAAGAATTTAAAAATCATCTTCAAAATTAATCGAAAAAGCATAGAAGCGTTCGTGGACGCCGGAATCATAAAATAAATATACACGATAGTGTACGATTTTTTAAAGACCATATCGAAATTGTATGCGCATTTGTTCTTGCAGCCATCCGCGGTTTTTCTTCCTTATTTTTATTAGGTTAATATAAGGGCTTGAGGAATGTTTCGTTTGCAAAAACGAAGATACGAGTTCTTGGAGTCTCGATGCATTATTTGGATCGTAAAATGGAGCAGAGTTGATTATGTCTTTTACATCTACAAGTCATGGTTCTTTTATTCATAAATTTTTTCAGCCGATCGGCTATTCGTTTCATCTCTTCCGTGTTTTGATGATAACGCTTGCAACTGTTAGCTTGCTTTCTTTTTGTTTCGCTCAACCGGAAGTTCCATCCTCCGCGACTCATTGGGTGGGAACATGGAGTACAGCGCCGCAGCTTGTTGAAACAAATAATAATCCTCCGAGCCCCGGGTTAAGCAACAACACACTTCGGCAACTAGTACACGTTTCTCTTGGCGGAGATAGTTTGCGGATACGATTTTCCAATGAGTTTAGTAAAAATGGCGTGACACTGAATTCGGTTCATATTGCTCTTTCCAAAGGCGGCAGTGCAATCGATACAAACTCTGATAGAGTGATATATTTTCATGGAAATCAGGCGGCTGTTATTTCTCCGGGAACCGAAATAACGTCCGATCCTTTTCAGTTCGCGTTGCAGCCGCGTGTTAATGTTGCCATCACCATATATTTCGGCAACACTTCGCCGGATGTTACCGGCCATCCGGGATCGCGAACCACGTCGTACCTGCTTGCCGGGAATGCAGTTTCCCAAAAAGATTTTTCCGGCGCTGTAGAAACAGACCATTGGTACGCGATAAACGGAATTGATGTCGTCGCGCCGGATTCTGCTGCCGCCGTTGTGGTGCTTGGCAACTCCATCACTGATGGACGCGGCTCCGGTACGAACAAACAAAATCGCTGGCCGGATGAATTAGCCCGCCGTCTTCAAGAGAATCGCGGCACGCAGCAAGTCGCGGTTCTGAATCAGGGTATTGGAGGAAATTGTGTCCTGCATAAATGCTTGGGACCTTCCGCCTTAAGTCGATTTCAACGCGATGTGCTCGATCAGCATGGCGTAAAATGGTTGGTGATTTTTGAAGGGATCAATGATATCGGCGGAGCGTACGGCGCAGAAGGCTCGGCGAAAGTGGCGAAAGATTTAATTGCCGCTTACGGGCAGATGATCGACATAGCTCATGCGAAAGGTATTCTTGTCTTTGGAGCAACACTGCTTCCCTTCGGCGGCTCGTCGTACGATTCACCGGATCATCAAACAGCATGGCAAACAGTCAACGATTGGATTCGGGCCAGTGGCCGTTTCGATGCCGTCATTGATCTCGATAAAGCTCTTCAGGATCCCGCAACCCCGGGGCATCTCTTACCGGCGGCAGATTCGGGCGATCATCTTCATCCGAGTGAAACCGGACACCGCATGATTGCTGAAGCTGTTGATGTAAATCTATTTCTACGAACGAAGTAACGCTGCAAAAAAATCTATTTCTACGTTACAGAAACAATCACAGTGTACTATCGATGCACACTTGATAACCGTTCGGGAAATCATGCCGGCACTCATCGAGCAGGAGCGAAGCAAATGTATCAAAAAATTATTTTTTTTATTTCCCCCATCTTTCGTTGCACGACCAATAATTCAGACCATTATGATGCGAGCAAGCGCCGCTCTTTTATCGCAACAGTATCAATTTTTTTGTTTCACTAAATCCATCTGCCTGCAATCGGTAAAAATAAATTCCACTTGCAATATTGTTTGCTTGCCAAACACGGGAATATGTTCCGGCAGAAAGTTCTTCCTGCGCAATCGTGCTGAGTTCTCTTCCGAGAAGGTCGAAGACTTTTAACGTAACGAATGTTCGATAAGGAAGACTAAACGTTATTGTTGTGGAAGGATTGAACGGGTTGGGATAATTTTGGGATAACACAAACATTTGAGGGGACAAATTCCCATTGCCATGAATGCCGAGCGTATTGTTGATCGATGCCGTGATCGACGTGTCGGACTCTATAAAATCATAATTTACTGCGACAATTTTGTAGGCATTGATTCCTTTGTCTAACGAGTCGTCGCTGTACGACGATTTCGTAAATGCAACCGAGGCAAGCAGCGTATCGTTGCGGATTATTTTGTAATACCAAATTTTATTTTTCCGGATAAGGCGATTATAGGCATTGTTCCATTTTAAAACAATCTGCGGGTAATGCACATCGGTCATCGCTTCTTGACAAAAGGTGATGACGGGAGTATCCGGCTTTTGTGTAAACGACGTATCGGTTTTGGAAAAATGAAAAATCCAATCCGACCAAGAAGGCTCTGCTTCGGCATACGGCCAAACATTGTGCCCGACAAAAGGATACGCGGAATAGCGCACGTGTTTTGCGCCCAACAAAACCATTTCGTTATACAGATTCAACGATTGCGATATCGGCACAACATTGTCGATTTCACCATGAAAAAACCAGACGGGAGTCCGCATGATTTCCGGAGCCACCGATGGATCGCCACCGCCGCACATCACCATCGCAGCGGCAAATTTTGTAGGGAATTTAAATAAAGCTTCGATCACTCCGAACCCGCCCATAGATTTTCCATAAACGTACAGCCGATTGGTATCGATGGGGTAACAACGCAAAAGACTATCGAGCAGTTTGAACGTAAGGTTCAACCGCGGTGAAAAAACATGGAGAAACGTGTTGCCCCATCCCTGCTGATCGTTCGGAGGGCATTTGGGTTCCAGAAGAAAACATGGATTTACCGATTGAATGCTATCGTAATACCAATTGAAAATATTTTGCGCTGTATCATTGTATCCATGAAAGTATAATATCAACGGATATTTTTTTGTCGAATCGATGGGACTCGTGATATAGAAATCATAATGAAGCGAATCATAGAGGTACTGAGAAGAGCCGCGCGGCGGGGGAATGTATGTTTGGGAAAAGACGTACGGGCTTGAAAGCAACGTCAATACGACAATCAAACATGAAACTTTCAGAATCATCGTATGACCCTTGTTCGATATTAAGAATACATTTTTCTTCAACATACCACCACTCCGCAATTGTTTGCTGAAAAATAAAATTTCTGGTAAAGCTATACCATAATGTTGCGAAACTACGGGAAAAATGCAAGAGGGAGGCAGTATACACTGCGGTGTATGGAACGATCGCCGAAAGATTTCTGTTTTTATCATTGAATGTTCAGTGTGTGATGATCGTCTTATGAACAAGGAGGAACTTGATGAAATTATTTAGAAAGATCATATTAGCGGGAATGCTTATTGCCGCTGTAGCATTGCCGCCGGTGTGTAATGCATGTGCCTGCGGATGCAGCGTGTTTTCCGTCGGTTCGATGTGGAAAATGCCGACTTCTTCGGAAACGACAATCTATTTTATGTACAATTATATGGATCAGAATGCAAACTGGTCCGGGAGTTCGAGCGCAGCAAGAATCTTGAACGACGACAAAGAAATCCGGACAAATTTTTATACGCTCGGTATTCAATATATGGCGGATCGGGACTGGGGCATTACCGTCGATGTGCCGGTCTGGAACCGGTATTTTCTCACGACGGATGACGACGGCAATCTTGCTTCCGTCAATCACACGGCTGTCTCCGACATGAGGATCACAGGAATGTACACAGGACTATCCGAGGATATGTCCACGGGAATTGTGTTCGGCGTAAAACTGCCGACAGGACCGTTCAACGAATCGTTGTTCGATAGAGATACACAAATTGGAACAGGAACGACGGATGTGCTGCTCGGCGGATACCACATGCGGCAGGAACATGGCTGGGGATGGTTTGCGCATGCGATGATCCAGTATGCTTTGAACATGCGCGATGCATATCGTCCGGGAAATAATTTCGATGTGAGTGCGGGCGTGCATTACGACAATCTATGGAACACGTACGGCATCGTTCCAATTCTGCAGGTCGTTGCATCCTTCCGCGGAGAAGACAACGGCGCGAATGCCGATCCGGATAATACCGGATACCAGCGTGTGTACATTGCTCCCGGTTTTAAAATTGCCGCGAGCGGCAGCTTGAATATTTTTGCCGACGTGAAGTTGCCGGTGATGACTCATATACAAGGCAATCAACTCGTTGCACCTTCACTTGCAACGGTCGCGGTAAGCTATCAATTGTAAAACTTCCGGTTGTGAACCGGAACAAAAAGGATGCGGATGTTTTTAACATCCCAACGGATTGATTAGGACAAAGTCTCCATTCGAATAAGCCGCGTGAAGTCAGTATCCGTTGTTCAAAAAAATTCAGTTAGAAAAGAATAATTATTTAGTGTTGATAAATATAACTTTGAGAAATTCGTTTTAAGATGAACGGTGAATGCAGGTTTATTCTTGGTAGTATGAAATTACTGTGTTACCGGCGTCCAAATTTTCTGGCCTACGTAATTATAAAATGTTACAACGGGATTCGTGTAACTGCCGATCGTGAAAAATGTTTTTTGACTTTTAAGAATTCCAAGAGCGATAATATAAGTTGATAAATTTTGTTGTTGAATGAGCGTTCCGTCGGAAACATTCCAGAGTTCTATGTTCGTATTATCAGCGACAAACAACCACGAACCATCGGATGTGAAGCCGAGTTGATTTATGGTTGATTTGTATCCGCTGGATGAAAATTTTACTGATACTGAAGGGATATCGTAGACTTCAACGACACTAGCGCCGCTTGCTGCGACACACGAACCACTGCATTTCAGCGACCCGATAGTGCCTGGAAAA
>DATKMP010000078.1:0-12746 GCA_035541775.1 Bacteroidota bacterium
CAATATGGTCTAATTGAAAACTGCTTACTTCCAGCACAGCGATATCGCCGGCAGACAGGGATTCCACAACGGAAGAGAATGCCGTTCCAATATTACCTGCCGTTACATAACGTTTCTGTGCATCGTTCAATAGTTCGCCGAGCAAAGTGGTGGTGGTCGTTTTACCGTTGCTGCCGGTGATTGCGACAATCGGCGCCCGACAGAACCAGCTGCCGACTTCTAGTTCGCTGACAAGAGGAATATTGCGTTTGCGCGCTTCTTGCACCACCGGCGCAGAATTCGGAACACCGGGACTCAGCACCATCAAATCACAATGAAAAACGTTTGTAGAGTTGCCGCCCGTTTCAAATTCAATTTGTTCCGCCTTGAGCAGCGCGGCCTGTTCCGACATGGATGCCGACGAAGCAGTATCGCTGACCAGGACGATTGCGCCATGCAATTTGAGCAACACTGCCGCGGCAATACCACTGCGCGCTGCGCCGATAATAGAAATTTTTTTATGTTGAAGCTGGGCAAGTTCCATAAACTTTTACCGAACTTTAAATGTTGCAAGACTTAAAATCATGAGCAGCAACGCAATAATATAAAATCGTGTGACGATTTTTGGCTCGGGCCAGCCGAGTAATTCAAAATGATGATGAAGGGGCGCCATTTTAAAAACACGTTTGCCCTCACCGTACCGTTTTTTTGTGTACTTAAAATAGGCGCGTTGAATAATCACCGACACGGTTTCCATCAAAAACACGCCGCCGAGGGTCGGAAGCAATAATTCTTTTTTCATCAACACGCACACCGCGCCAACGATGCCGCCGAGTGCAAGCGATCCGGTATCGCCCATAAATACTTGCGCCGGATAAGAATTGAACCATAAGAATCCCAGCGCAGCGCCGGTTGTCGCCGAACAAAAAATTGTCAGCTCACCGTTACCGCGCAAGTACGGAATCGTGAGGTATTGACTCCAGATGGCGTGGCCGGAAATGTACGTCATGATCGCAAGCGTAATGCTCACAATACCGACTGTTCCAATAGCAAGTCCATCCAATCCGTCGGTCAAATTCACCGCGTTGGAAGTTGCCGTGATGACAAAAATGACCACGGGAATGTAAAACACGCCAAAATCGAATTCCATATATTTATAAAATGGAACCGTTGTGCTCGATTTTAAATGAACTAAATTTGCATCGATCCATTGCGGATGAAAATAAATCACACTACCGATCACCAACCCGACGAAAATCTGGCCGACAATTTTGTATCGTCCAATCAATCCTTTCGGTTTCTTCTTGATCACTTTTAAATAATCATCGAGAAATCCCACTGCACCAAGAGCGATCGTTGTAAAGATAATAAGCTGGATGTACACATTCTTCAAGTCTGTCCAGAGCAATGCAGGAATAAGAATCGCCGAAAGCACAATGAGTCCGCCCATCGTCGGCGTCCCGGCCTTGGAAAGATGACTTTTCGGCGCTTCCAATTTTGCTGCTTCGCCAACTTGCAGTTCGCGCAACTTGCCGATGATTTTCGGTCCCAGCCAGAATGCAATAATCAACGCCGTAATCGCGGCGGCGCCGGCACGAAACGTAATGTACCGGAAGACGCCAAAGCCGGGGACATTATATATTTTATGGAGATAGGTAAATAAATAATACAGCATTTTATGCCGTCGCTTTCTGAGTTACGTGATCGGATAACGAAGCGACCACTTCTTCCATTTTCATTCCACGCGATCCTTTTATCAGCACAATATCGCCGGGAGCGATAATTTCCGTTAAAAATTTTATCAAGACCGGTTTTAATTCAAAGTGCGATTTGGTTGGCGTCGTCGCTGCCTCGTACGTTGCATGAGAAAGCTTTCCGTATGTCAGCAGTATATCGACTTGATATTTTCCTGTCGCTTTTCCAATTTGTCTGTGCAGTGTTTCCGCAGACTCGCCGAGTTCCAGCATATCACCGAGGACAGCAATGCGCCTGCCCGGTAGTTGCAAAGACTTCAACGTTTTAAATGCAGCCACAACAGAATCAGGATTGGAATTATACGTATCATTGATAATGGTAATTTCACCGACACGAACAACCTGCATCCGCTTATTTGCCGCCTGAAATATTTTCAATGCATGCTGAATCTGTTCCGGCGCTACTTTGAAATGCACACCGACCGTTGCTGCGGCAAGCGCATTTTTTGCGTTGTGCTCTCCCGGAACACCCACAGAAACCTTGAACGCGCGGGCTCGTTGGTGTTTGATCTGAAACGCTGCACATCCCAGATCATCGATCGATAAGGAAGAAGCTTTTACGGCAGCGTTTCGTACACCAAATCCGTAGAGAATGCGTTTCTTCATTTTCTTCGATGCCGCCGACAAATACTCGTCGTCGCCATTCACAAAGATAACGCCGTGATATTGGGCCAGCCATGTAAACATTTCTGTTTCAGCTTTTGCTACGCCATCGAGTGATCCGAAAAATTCTAAATGTTCGCGTCCGATATTCGTTAAGATACCGCAAGTCGGTTCTACCATGGAACAGAGATATTCAATCTCGCCCGGATGGTTAGTACCGACTTCGACCACTGCCATTGTATGTTTTTTGTTTAATCGAAACAAAGTTTCCGGCACGCCAATGTGATTATTGAGATTGCCTTCCGTACACAAAACAGAATATTTTGCACTTAACACACTGCGGATCATTTCTTTTGTCGTGGTTTTTCCGTTCGAACCGCCAACAACAAGAATCGGTATGTCAAATTTTTTGCGGTACATATTGGCAAGCGCACCCAATGCGAGCGTCGTGTCTTCAACAACGATACGCGGAATCGTAATACTCACCATCATTGCAGCATTACTTTCTGCCCAATGCCGGTTGACGACAATGGCTGCTGCGCCGCTTTCGACCGCTTTGGAAATAAAATTATGCCCGTCAAATTGTTCGCCGCGAATTGCGACAAACAATTCTCCCACACGAATAGAACGAGAGTCGATCGAGACACCGCTGACTGAGAATGCTCGAATGCCGTCGAAACCGATTGCATGGTTATGTGGAATTTTCAATATGGTAGTTTTGGTCAGCTTCATGACAAAAGTTTTTCGACTACTTCACGATCGCTAAAATGTTTTTTTTCTTTGCCGATAATTTGATAATCTTCGTGCCCCTTACCAGCAATGAGAATAACATCGCCGCGCCCGGCTGCCTTCACAGCGCGTTCGATTGCAGCTCTCCTGTCCGGTTCGCGTAGCACGCTGGCATGGTGCGTAATTCCGCGCATCACATCGTCAATAATGTGGCCGGGATTTTCCGTCCGCGGATTATCCGATGTCACAATGGCAAGGTCGCTCAAGTCGCCGGCAATTTTTCCCATCAAGGGGCGTTTCGTTTTATCGCGATCGCCGCCGGCGCCAAACACGGTGATAATTTTTCCCTGAAATTCTTTTGGAAGAATATCGTGAATCGTTTTCAAACAATTTTCCAGCGCGTCCGGCGTATGCGCATAATCCACGATGGCAGTCCAACCTGCCGGCGAAGAAATGCGTTCAAAGCGCCCGCGGACATTCTTTACGTTTTCAATTCCACGTAATATTTTTTCACGGGATACGCCCAGCGCTTTTCCGGCACAATATGCTGCAAGCACATTGTAGGCGTTAAATTTTCCGAGGAGCGGTGTTGTCAGTTCAAATTCATCCCCCTCGTCGTTCACGGCGAGCGCTGTTCCTCCAATGCCGAGCCGTACCTCTTTTGCCCAAACAGTCGATGGGGTGGAAAGACTGTACGAAATTTTTTTGACATGGGAAATCAGCGAAAATAATTTTTCACCCCATACATCATCGACATTGACGATTGCTATATCCGACGGAGAAAGAGCATCAAAAAGAATTTTCTTCGCTTTGAAATATTCATCCATCGTTTTGTGATAGTCTAAATGATCTTGTGTAAGATTGCTGAACACTGCGACATCGAAATCCAACCCCATTACACGCGACTGGTCTAATGCATGCGAAGATACTTCCATGGACACCGACGTACAGCCCTCTTGCACCATCGCGGAAAACAACGCATTCAGTTCCAGCGATTCGGGCGTGGTGTGTGTTGCCGGAATAGTTTTGTTGCCGATTTTATATTCAATTGTACCGATCAATCCGACTTTTTCGCCGGCCGCTTCCAGAATCGATTTGATCAAATGTGTCGTCGTTGTTTTGCCATTCGTGCCGGTAACACCGGCAAGTTTTAGTTTGCGCGACGGATGGTCGTACTGATTTGCCGACATTGCCGCCAGTGCTTTGCGTGTATCGGGCACGATAATTTTTATCACACCCATGTGCATACTCAATGGGTCGGGCAGGACAGATTCATCTTGAATCACAACGGCCTTTGCGCCGCGGCCAATTGCATCTTGCACAAACCCGTGGCCATCGCTTGCTGTCCCCTTGAGGGCAACAAAGCAATCGCCGCGCTGAATTTTGCGCGAATCGTATTGTACCGATACTATTTCTACATCGTGCGTTACTGCCATGTGGCCGAACATCGTTTGAAATAATTTTGTAACGGTAACATTTTCTAATAGCTGTGCAAGTTTCATACTCAATATAATACTGTTGATGCTAATCCATGGGGTTCGCAATGTAAAAGAATTTCGGAACCGAGGTGTACGTGTTCACCCGGCGCGGGAAGCTGTGATGCTACAACGCCGTTTCCTTGCAGCTTCACGCTAAAATCATCGATCACCAATCTATTCATTGCACGGCGAACACTCATGCCGCGCACATCGGGAACGGTAATCGTTCCGTTGGCCGCCGCGGATGAATCGTTGTTCACGATCAACGAAACCGCTTCATTTTTTTCAACCTGTTTGCCGGGATCGGGAGACTGGCGAAGAACGATTGTGCCTGACCCAAATTCTTGTGCATTCAATCCGCATCCTTCGAGAATGCGTTTTGCCAGTGCGGGGTGCAGCATTCGCACATCAGGAACAGTAATGCTGCCATTTTGATTTCGATTCTGTGCCACAGCAGTCCGCGAAAATTTATAGGATGTTGTAATGATGCGTTGTGCAATGGCATGAAACACGGGGCCGCTCGTGCTGCCGCCGTAATAGCTGTTCGCGCGCGGATTATCCATCATCACTAAACAAACGATTTGTGGATCATCGATGGGAAAATATCCGACAAACGATGCCGTGTAGCTATTGGCAGCGTACTGTCCTTCGACATATTTGCGCGACGTTCCGGTTTTGCCGGCAATGCGAACGCCGTCGATGCGAACATTTTTTCCCGTTCCGCGTTCAACGACACCTTCAAATGCCGCCGTAAGCAAATCGATGGTTTGCTGCGAAGCAACGCGGCGAATCGCTTGCGGTTTCTGTTCAAACATCACCGTTCCGTTGCCGTCTTGTATCGATGCGATAAGGAATGGTTTCATCAATTCACCATGATTTGCAATCGCTGCATACGCGCATGCGATTTGCAGTGGGGTCACGCCGACTTCGTAACCGTACGACATGGTTTGCAACGTCGTACCCGACCATGTTGGATCGCCGGGTTTTTTAATCACGCCACGAACTTCTCCCGGTACATCGATTCCCGTGAACATACCGAATCCGAAATCACGTGCGTACCGATACAACGTTTCGCCGCCGACAATTTTTCCTACTTTGGCAAGAACAATATTGCTGGAAAGCTCGATGCCTTGTTGAAACGTCAGCCAATCGTATTCGTGCGTGTCGCTGATGATGCGGAACTTCGATCCGCCAAGCGATACCTTCATTTTGCCATGTTCTGCATTGATCCGCGTTTCCGGCGTTACGAGACGTTGTTCGTACGCTGCGGCAGCCGTTACGATTTTGAAAACAGAACCCGGTTCAAACAAATCGCTCACAACGCGATTGCGTGCAGCCGCTAAATCAATTTTTCCGGTGTTGTTCGGATCGATGCCAGGATATGTGGACATGGCAAGCACTTCGCCGGTTTTCGGGTTCAACATCACGGCAAGGCCGCCGTCTGCTTTGTTGTCGTCCACGCCGCGTTTCAATTCTTCATCGACTATGGCTTGATATGTGACATCGATGGTCAGATGCACATTGCTGCCGTTGATCGGCTCTCGCCGCGGATAATCTGCCGATGGCCGCACACGGCCAAGGCCATCCTGCTGCATCACCACAGAACCACTCACGCCTTTTAAAACATTATCACACTGCAACTCAATACCGGAAATACCTTTATTGTCGATATTCGTAAAACCAATGACCGATCCGGCAAGATCATCGTAGTGATAAATGCGCCGCGGTTCGGGTGATTTAACAATGCCCTGAAGCTTTGCATCATCGATCTGTTTTGCGAGTTCGGGTTTGACGCCGCGCTCTAACCACACAAAGTGTTTGGAATCTTGTTCTTCGTTTTTACTGCGCAATTTTTCTAAATAGTACGATTGCGGTTTTCCGAACACCGATGAAAATGTTTCTGCCACAAGCGAAGATTTGTTGCCGACAAAATGCGGATCGGCACCAAACGAAACATACATCGTATTCGATGCAAGAATATTTTCATTTCGATCATACAGATTGCCGCGAACTGCCGGAAGAACAAATGCCCGTTCGTACTGCTTTCGCGCCAGCGCCTGATATTTCGCCGCCTCGATCACTTGAATCGTGATAAGGCGAAATCCAATCGCACCAAATGCGGCAAGAAACGCGAACAGCACCAAAAGATACCGTGCACGGAATTGCCTCCAAGTATCTTGTGCGGCAGGTTGTTGTGGCGTTTGCGCTGTCATGGATTTTGGTGCATTTGTGATTGAACAATTTCATCGATCTGTTGTACGCGTTCAGGGTCAACAGCAATCCACATGGGAATTTGTTTGGGCGAACGTAATCCTAATTGATCTTGCGCGAATTGCTGCACACGATCCAGCGTGGAGAGACGATTGATTTGCGTCTTGAGCAATTCTTGCTCGTTGGCCATTTGTTGATGCTGCCTTTGCAACTGATCGATTTGCACGACCAATCTTCCCACTGCGAGAATATTACTGATATACAACACGCTGACGACGGCGACACTAAAAAGAATCACTATAACGTTGAATGGCGAAATTTTTCTTCGCGATGGTCTACGATTTTTTGGCGAAGCAGGAGCATGAGCGTTCTCCGCGGGAAAATCTGTTTGCGGTTGCGGCATTCCGCTGTACACCATATCGCGTGCTTCTCGAATACGCGGAATAGAAATGGTCGAACCCGGCGTTTCCGGTTCCGCCATCGCGTGTTCCGCGTAGAGTTCTCCAAGATTTTGTACTTGCTTTGCCACGTTCGGTACTATAATTTTTCAGCAACACGCATTTTTGCACTGCGCGCGCGCGGATTATTTTTTATTTCATATTCAGAAGCGAGGATCGGTTTCTTCGTCAGCACGTTCATGGACGGTTGAATGGCGACATCCGGCTGAAACTTATTTCCCGATGGAATCGAGGTGGCAGAAGCCGCACGGAACATATCTTTCACGATTCTATCTTCCAACGAATGATACGATATTACCACGAGCCGTCCGCCGGGCACCAAGCAATTGATGCCGTTACGAAGCGCCGCCGTTAAATTTTCCAGTTCATTATTGACTTCAATACGAATGGCTTGGAAAACTCTTGCCAAACTTTTATTTAAAAATCTTGTCCCGACCGTTTTTTCAACAATCGAAGCTAATTCGCTGGTTGTGTCGATGGATTTGTCGGAACGTGCACGAACAATTGCTTTTGCAATTCTCCGGGACTGTTGTTCTTCGCCATATTTCCACACGACATCGGCAAGCTGCTGTTCGTCGTACGTATTCACCATCGCATGTGCATCAAACACCTGATCGCCATTCATCCGCATATCCAACCGGTCATTTCCGCGAAAGCTAAATCCTTTTTTCGGTTCATCCAGTTGAAACGACGATACGCCGAGATCGAGGAGAATTCCGTGCACACACTTTATTCCTGCGGAAGAAAGAACGAATGGAAGGTTTTTAAAATTATCTTTTACCATATACACGCGTGCGCCGAATTTCTTTAATCGTTCGGATGCTGTGCGTATCGCATCATCATCGGCATCGATACCGATCAGTATTCCCGGCGTTTCCAATGAATCAAGAATTGATTCTGCATGTCCGCCGCCGCCGAGCGTGCCATCGACATAACATCCTTGCTTATTCGTCAATAATATTGCAAGAACCTCCTGCAATAAAACGGGAGTATGATATGAACGCGTCTCCACCACAATTTTTATTGTTGAGATTTGAAGACTTGTTCGGCAACAGTTTCGTACGTGTCCGGATGATTTTTTTGATACTCATCATACACTGCCGGATTCCACAACTCGATGCGTTCCAGTACGCCAAGGATCAGCACTTCATTTTCAATACCTGCAAACTTGAGCAGCTCTTGAGGAATACTCACACGTGCTTGACTGTCGATCTCACTATCGGTGGCCCGTTCAAATAAAGTCCGCGCATAAAATCGATGTTGCGCATCGAGGAACGATAAGCCGCGCACAAATTGCTCCAGCTTGTTCCATTCATCTTGGGGATAGACATACAAACATTTTTCAAAGCCGCGTGTGACGACAAATTTTTTTTTCGCACTTGAAGCTACATTTTTTCGCAACTTTGCCGGAAGAGCAACACGCCCTTTGTTATCCACCGAATATGTATATCTGCCTTTAAATGATGACATAACCATCTCTCACGTGGTTCAACAGTTCTTCGGAAAAGTGGTTTTCCCATTTTCCCCACTTTTCCCCACGCTCACATTGAAATTTAATGAATTCATCTTCAAAGTCAAGCGAAAAATGTGAAATTTCATCGGAATGCTGATTTTATGATACAAACCAACCAATCGCAATTCCTCCACAAATCAAATTTCAAACAGTTCTCTAATCATATTTTGAAAACCACCCAATTTTTATTTTTCCAAACGTACCGAAAAGAAATCGAAAGAAAAATTTGAATTCCACTTACCTTTTTAATAGCTTATTTGATAAAGTGGAAAAAAAATGATGAATCAAAACCGCCGCGAGTTTTTACAGACATCAGCGTTTTTAGCAGGAAGCGCACTCATGATCAATCCGTATAAATCACTTGCAGATACTATTCCATCGAATCTCCCTTCAAGCAAGATGACCTTACATTATCGTCCTTACACATTGGAGTTGAAACACGTTTTCACCGTCGCTGTGAATTCACGGACGACAACACCTGTGGTTTTAACGGAAATTGAATATCATGGAATCGTCGGATATGGGGAAGCATCGATGCCGCCGTACCTTGGTGAGTCGCACGAGAGTGTGCTGGCGTTCCTTGCAAAAGTTGACTTGACAAAATATGAAAATCCGTTCGATCTTGAAAATATTTTGCAGGACATCGATTCCATCGCCCCGGGAAATCCCGCTGCAAAGGCCTCTATCGATATTGCCCTGCATGATCTTGTAGGAAAAATTCTTGGTCAACCGTGGTACAACATTTGGGGATTTGATAAGAACAAAACACCTAACACATCATTCACCATCGGCATCGATACGCCGGATGTCGTTCGGCAAAAAACGGTTGAGGCATCAGAATATCAAGTCTTAAAAGTGAAACTCGGACGCGAGAACGACAAAGAAATGATTGAAACGATTCGTTCCGTCACCGACAAACCGATCACTACAGATGTGAATCAAGGGTGGAAAGATAAAACCTATGCGTTAGAAATGATTCATTGGCTCAACAATCATGGCGTTGTGATGATTGAACAGCCGCTGCCGAAAGAGCAAATCGATGACCTTGCATGGTTGACCGAACGCTCGCCGATTCCCGTTATCGGAGACGAAGGCGTGCAACGGTTATCGGATATAAAAAAATCCCTTGGAGTATATCACGGCATCAATATCAAATTAATGAAATGTACCGGTATGCGAGAAGCACATAAGATGCTGACACTTGCTCGTTCGCTGGGAATGAAAGTGATGGTCGGATGTATGACGGAAACGTCATGCGCTATTTCTGCTGCGTCGCATCTTTCGCCGATGGTTGATTGGGCCGATTTGGACGGCGCGCTGCTTATTAAAAATGACGTATTTGATGGAACAAAAATAATGAAGGGAAAAATTACATTGATGGACCGCCCGGGAATCGGTGTCGTAAAAGTATAACTACAGAATTCCTAATCGATTCAATTTCCGTTTAAGTTGTTCGACTCCTTCAAATCGAATCGTTTGCATGCCCGCTAACCGTGCACCCTCAATATTCGCTTCCAGATCGTCGATAAAGATCATTTCAGATGGATTCATCCGTAAATCATGAAGGATGCTTGTATAAAATCCTGCATCCGGTTTCATAACGTTTAGTCGATACGAAAGATATTGCGTGTGAAGGGTACGCAGGGATTCGAGACGCGCATAACTTACGGTATAATGCAGTTCATTCGTATTGCTGACTAAAGCAGTTCGTCGTGTTTTTGCAAGTTCCTTTACGATGTCTACCATTCCATCGATGGGTTGTACGATAACGCGCTCGAACGCGAGCTGAAGTTGCTCTCGCGTAAATTTTTTAGCAAAGAGGGTATAAAGATTATTCAGAAATGCCTTCGTCGAAATCAAGCCGGTTTCGTACTGACGGGTTAATATTTCGTACCCATCAAAAAATGGTTCTTGTTCAGCCCGTGTGTTCATTCCTATTGAACACCAAAACGCATTCACATCGATATCTACAAGCACATTTCCTAAATCAAACAAAACAACGGAGGGAGACAGCATTCACATTAACACTTAGTGATACAATACATCGATGACAAAGATTGCGCAAACCGTCAGCCAGACGGCTGCTGCCCAGAGCAATGGATTTTTTGCGTATTCGATGTATATCGGCATTTTGCTTTTTGCAAGAAATGTCTGTTGCTGGGCCGAGGTGCGGGGCACTGCTTGATAAGTACTTCTACTTATTATGGTGTTGTTTGTTATGGTTTCCATCATATCCCTCCTTAGAATAAGGAACTCATAAATATATTCGACATTAAATACGTCTTTTACCGTGTTCACGATCACAAGTAAAATTTTATCTTTGCATAAGGCGCCCGTTTTATTTCTCTGTCGCCCTATGGAACTTCTGTAAGATAAAAAAATGTTACTGAAATACAAGACCGCAGGCAGTTTTATGAACGCGGAAAAAATTAAATTAATTTCATATGCAGAGAGGGAACTTTTTTATGATTAAAATCAATGCACCGGCGCCCGAATTCACCGAAGAAGCCTATATCAACGATTCCATCAAGAAAATAGCGCTCCATGAATTTCGCGGCAAGTGGGTCGTTCTGTTTTTTTATCCGGCAGATTTCACCTTCGTGTGTCCGACAGAATTAGGCGAACTTGCTAAACATTATGATCAAATTAAAACAGAAGGTGCTGAAGTCATTTCCGTCAGTGTCGATACGGCATTTGTGCATAAGGCATGGCACGACGAATCCGATACGATCAAAAATATACAGTATCCTATGCTCGCCGATCCGGCGCGGAGAGTTTGTTCAGCGTACGAAACACTCATTGAAGAGGAGGGGGTATCGCTTCGTGCAACATTTCTGATCGACCCCCAAGGAATTCTGAAGGCGTATGAATTCCACGACAATAATATCGGACGCAGCATCGATGAACTGATACGAAAAATTCAAGCCGCAAAATTTGTCGAAGAGCATGGCGGCGAAGTGTGTCCGATGAACTGGAAGCCGGGAGCAAAGACGTTAAAACCGGGACTGGATTTGGTCGGGAAAATTTAGATGGTTGTTCCTTCAGCGTTTCTCCGGAGGATGCGCTCTGGAGAAACGTCTGGGCATCAAAACGATACCGTCAATATTCTTTTCGGTGCGAATAAAAATTCATGAATAATCCGCAGGTCATCATACTGGCAAGCAATGAAGAGCCGCCATAACTGAGCAGTGGCAGCGGAATGCCGATCACCGGCATAATGCCCATCGCCATACCGATATTCACCAATGAATGTGTGATGATTACCGCCGTTAAACCTACGGCGGCAATACTTCCGAATCTATTTTTTGAATTGTGCGCAATTTTGAGTCCATGCAATGCAAGCGCGGCAAGCAAAATGATGATCAGGGACGAACCGACGAATCCCAATTCTTCTCCCGGGACACAAAAAATAAAATCGGTCCACTGTTCCGGAATATAATTTAATTGTGTTTGCGTACCTTTCAAATATCCCTTTCCAAAAAAACCGCCGGAGCCGATTGCAATTTTTGATTGGAGAACATTATATCCGGCACCAAGTTGATCCATAGTCGGATCAAGATATGTTGCAATACGTTTTTGCTGGTATGGATGAAGATGTTCATAGACAATTTGTACCGATAATCCAAGCGCAAGAGTGATGCCAAAGGTCACGATTGCTGCAAATCTGTTTTGCCGAAACGTATACAAAATGATTGCACTTATAAATGCCGCAATAAGAAATTGCGTTGTTCCCATTAACGCCCCTACGGCGACAACGATGGGAATAATGATAGCAATCAAAAAAAAGTTCGAAGCCCCGACCCAGTATAGCAAAGGAACCAATGCCGTAAAGAAAACAATCGTCGTTCCAAGATCCGGTTCGACGAGTACTAAGACCATCGGGGCAGCGAAGATCGCAAGCGCAATAAATAAATGTTTGACATTGGTAATCGATACTTCATTCTTCGAAAGATATGATGCAAAGGCCAGGATCGTTGCAATTTTTGCTAATTCGGATGGTTGGCCGCCCAAGCCGCCGATG
>DATKMP010000079.1:0-2786 GCA_035541775.1 Bacteroidota bacterium
ATTGGTAAAAGCGGTACCAACCGGCTTGGTCTGTGTCCGTCATAATCCGATGGAAAGAAAAAAATGGCAAGTGTAAAAAATATCCTACCAATAAGATCAAGCCGATTCTGCTCAATTGCTTCCAAAAAGCAGAACCATAAGTGCGGAATGATTCTAATTTTTTCTGACTGGCCTGCAGAAAAACAAAGCCGGAAATAAAAATAAAACTCGGAGCAACCCACCCATTGATAAAGTTGAGAACACCGAACCATGCCGTGGTGCGGATTTCCGGCAGCAGAAATGCATTGAACACGTGCACTTCAATCATCACCAGCACAGCCCAACCGCGTAATAAATCTATAAATGCAAGACGGCTTTTCGATGCCATCGGTATCGATTCCTTGTTGATGGAGACAAGTTAAGAGTTCTAGTTCTAAAACACATTAAATGATGTGCATTTTCTTTCCGACTTTTTGAAATGCTTCTAATGCACGGTCTAGATTTTTTTGGGACAAATCGGAAGAAATTTGTGCGCGCAGGCGTGCGGCGCCTTTGGGCACAACGGGATACCAAAGTCCTTTAATGTACACACCGGCTTTGAGCAATTCGTTGCTCATTTCCTGTGCAACCGACGCTTCACCCAGCATCACCGGAACAATCGGATGCGTTCCTTCTATGATCGTAAATCCTAACGCTGCAATTTCTTTTCTGAAGTACGCGGTGTTGTCGTGCAATCGTTTCACAATCGATTTATCTTTCATCAATAAATCGAATGCAGCAAGTGAACCGCACACAACTGCGGGCGGCAGCGAATTGGAAAAAATATACGGGCGTCCTTTCTGTCGCATATAATCGATCAATGGTTTGGAACCGCTGATGCATCCGCCTGCTGCGCCGCCAACAGCTTTGCCAAGCGTGCTAACAGTAACATCGATTTTTCCTGTCAAACCAAAATGTTCAGCCGTACCGCGCCCGGTCTTGCCGCACACACCGATTCCGTGTGCATCGTCGATAAAAACGATGGCGTTGTATTGCTTTGCGAGTTCTAAAATTTTCGGCAACGGTGCAAGATCGCCTTCCATACTGAAGACACCGTCGGTTGCAATCATCCGAATACGGTAATCTATATTTTTATCTTCTTCTAATTGCCGTTCCAGATCTGCAACATCTGCGTGTTGATAAATTTTTCGGTCCGTTGTTTCCGCTTTGCACAACCGCTGTCCGTCGATAATGCTGGCATGATTCAAACGATCGCTGTAAATCACATCTTTATAATTTTCATATCCGAGTTTTTCATTGGTAATCGCTTGAAAAAAAGCCACATTCGCTGCAAACGAAGAAGAAAATAAAATCGTATCTTCGACCTGCAAAAACTTTGAAATCTTTTTTTCTAACTCGATATGAATGGTTTGCGTACCCGTAAGAAAGCGTACCGACGCAAGTCCGTAGCCAAATTTTTTTATGCCATCAATCGCCGCTTTGCGAACCACAGGATGATTGGACATGCCGAGATAATTATTCGAAGCAAGCATCACCACATCGCGGCCATGAACTTTTACGACGCCACCTTGTGCAGACTGCAATGCGGTTTCATTTTTTGTCGTATGGGATTGCTCGAGCGCTTGCAGCTCGGTTTGTAATAATTCGTTTAGATTGACCATCCGTACCTCACTGTTGATTATTTTATCTTATTGCTTCTTCAAACGAATAGAAAACGCACCATCCATGCCATGTCGATGTTGAAATGTTTCGACTGCTCCGTGTTCGCCGACAACATCGGAAGACGCCCACTGTGCCGCCGGCTCAATAGAAAATTCAGTATGCCTTGATAAAAATTCTTTGATGATGTCGAAATTTTCTTCCGGCTCAATGGTGCAAGTGCTGTACACCAGCACGCCGCCCGGTTTTACAAGATTCGCTGCATTTTCTAAAATACTCGCTTGTAATTTTGCCAGATGCGGCAGATCGTCGCTTTCGCGCAGCCATTTTGCATCAGGTTTTTTGGCGATGACACCGAGTCCGGAGCATGGAGCATCGACCAACACTTTATCGGCCGGTGGAATAGCAACCGAAGCGCCATCATCCGCAAGGAGCTGCACATTCGTAACACCCAGGCGTTGACACGCATTGCGAACAAGATTCAATCTTGTTTCGTACCGATCCACAGCAATGATTTCACCGGAATTGTTCATCCACTCGCCGATGAACGTCGTCTTGCCGCCGGGCGCTGAACATAAATCGATAATGCGCTCGCCGGGTTGTGGGTCGAGCAGCAGAACAGGAAATCCAGCACTTTCATCCTGTACTGTAAAATATCCCTGCTGAAATAATTCCGAACTTCCGACACCTGCCATGTGTTTTACACGAACAAAGTACGGCAAATACTTCGACCGTTCATACTGAATTTGATGGGTATCCAGCAAAGAGAGAAATTGATCGAACTCTATTTTCAATCGATTGACACGCAATGCAAGATCGGGAATTCTGTTATTTGCCTGCATCATCGCTTGCGCAGCTTCGAAGCCGTAGCGCTGCACCCAACGACGCGTCATCCATACAGGATGCGATTCGACGGTGGCAAGATATTTAATATTGTCTTCATGCACATCGGGATAACGGATGGTTTCTAAGTTGCGGATAATATTGCGCAGTACGGCGTTCACAAGATCGGCAACTTTTTGTCCACGCATGCGCTTGATAAATTCCACCGATTCATTGACGGCTGCAGAATGCGGAACGCGATCCAAAAACATAATTTGATACAAGGCAACGCGCAATGCGTTTTTAATATTGATTTCCGCTTTCGT
>DATKMP010000080.1:0-6201 GCA_035541775.1 Bacteroidota bacterium
AGATGAATCGTACGCCGAAGAGGATGGTTTGTTTTCGTACGCGAATCAACGGCATGTTGTTCCGGTCTCTCCGAACAGCTTTTACGCTCATTTGCGCGTTATTGCGCTGGGATTAAAAGGATTGCAGATCGAACGCAGCGCCAAAGAAATTTTTCAAAATCTTTCGCGTTTGGATTCTGAACTTCAAAAATTTTCCGATTTATTTGGAACACTCGGAAGTCAACTCAATAATGCAAAAAATAATTTCGATAAAGCCAACATACAATTAACCGGATTAACAGAAAAGTTTAAAATTGTCCAGAATTTACCAGAAACTCATAATCCAAACCAGATAGAAGCATCCAATCCATGATCTCGAATTTCCGCAGCTTGCATTTTTATTTACGATTTATAATATTAATATAATCTAACTTACTACTGCCACCACACTAATGGAGGTTCATTATGTCAACCAGTACACACCATGAAGCAAAATTGCAATGGAAGTGGGTCATACTATCTGTTATTGCAGGTCTTCTTATTGTCGGTGCATCGTATTTTATTGTTGCGCCGACATTTCATAGCCCGCAGGTTCAAGCGTTGGTCATGCTTGTGGGATTTATTGTCACCGGAGTTATTATCGGTTATTTTTCACCCGGCATAACCATCAACGAAGCGACAGTCGGTGGCGCACTTGTAATGGTGATTATGTTGTTGATGCTGTTGTTTCTTAAACCGGAAATTGGATTTTCGGCGTCGATTAATTTATTGCTGCTCATTCTTGGCGTCGCATTTTCATGGGTTGGCGGATGGGCAGGGGAAAAGTTGCAAGGTGATCCGAATAATCCGGAAGAAATCACAAAAAAATTCCAGTGGAAATGGGTTGTTGTCGGCGTGATTATCGGATTTGCCTTGAATGTTCTGATTGTATTTCTGTTATCGGCATTAGTTCCTGTGCTCATACTCAAATTTGCATTTTCAGGATTCATTATCAGTTTTATTGTCACCGGATTTATCGTTGGATATAAATCGCCCGGTGAAACGATCAAAGAACCGGCGCTTGCAGGTGTGCTGGCCGTTGTGCTCGATTGGATATTTTTAAATTTCATGATTAAACTGCATGTTCCGACGACATATTTGATTGTTGGTCTGGTCCTCGGATTTTTGCTTGCCTTTTTTGGCGCTTGGTTTGGAGAATGGTATCAAGCAAGCGTCGAGAAAAAAACACCGACTGCATAACGTTCAAATAAACTCGACTATGTTCAAGCCCTTTCAAAAAATTTTTGGAAGGGCTTTTTTGTTCCTCATTCCGGAATGGAATCCTTTTAAAGTTTTTCATATATTACCATTGAACAGTATGTATAGGGAGAAATGTAAATGAAAAATAAATTGAGACGAATTGGAATATTAACCGGCGGCGGCGATTGCCCCGGCCTTAATGCAGTTATACGAAGTATTGCCAAACCGGCGATTACACAGTTTGGCGCAACAATTATCGGTGTCCTGGATGGCTTTGAAGGATTGGTCGAAGGGCGTATGCGCGAGCTGACGCCCAAAGATGTCGGCGGCATTGTCAATGTCGGCGGAACAATTCTCGGCACGTCGAACAAAGGGAATCCATTTCAATTTCCCGTGGATACGCCCCAAGGAATTGAAATATTGGATTATTCCCAGCATGCAATTCAAAATTATCGCGACTGGAATCTTGATGCACTAATTGCCATTGGCGGCGATGGCACGATGCACATTGTCGATAAGTTCACAGAGTTAGGGTTGAATTTTATCGGCGTGCCGAAAACGATTGACAACGATCTTTCGGCAACAGATACGACCTTCGGATACGATTCCGCAGTTTCGGTCGCGGCAGAAGCGATCGATCGTTTGCACACCACTGCATCGGCACACCATCGGGTTATGATTGTCGAAGTGATGGGACGCTATGCCGGATGGATTGCACTCGGGGCAGGGATTGCCGGCGGTGCCGATATGATTTTGATTCCGGAAATTCCATTTCAATGGGAAAAAGTTTATGAACATGTATTGTTGCGAGGCAAACGCGGCAACCGATTCAGCATTATTTGTGTCGCTGAAGGTGCAAAGCCCGCAGAAGGTGCGCAGGTGGTAAAAGAAATGGATAAAAAGCGCACCGATCCTGTGCGGCTCGGCGGCATTGCAGAATTTATTGCCAAAAAAATTGATGAAGCCACAGGATTAGAAACGCGAGCCGTTGTGCTGGGCCACGTTCTTCGCGGCGGAAGCCCGACGGCGTACGATCGCATCCTCGCAACGCGCTATGGTGCGATGGCATTGACCTTAGCCGCCGAAGGAAAATTCGGACAGATGGTGAGCTTGCGCGGCACGGAAGTTACTGCTGTTCCGGTGAAAGAAGCTATTTTAAACCTCCGCACAGTGCCATTGGATTCTCAATTGATCCAAGCTGCGCGAGCTGTCGGCACTGCATTCGGCGACGATCTGTAATTTTCGTTTTTGTTATGCAGCCGCGCAATCAACAGCAGCAAAGCATCGATCCACAATTTTTGTTGACGGCGTACTGCAGCGGATATTTTCCAATGGCGGACTCCGAGACCGGAGCCATAA
The DNA here is from genome assembly GCA_035541775.1 of Bacteroidota bacterium. Taxonomy (GTDB): domain Bacteria; phylum Bacteroidota; class Ignavibacteria; order UBA10030; family UBA10030; genus DATKMP01. The sequence continues at coordinate 2,578 of DATKMP010000080.1, forward strand.
GCTGGTATTCGCCCGATCCGCGAACGATTTTTGAATTGAATGAGTTTAGAATTCCCCGCAGTTTAAAACTCACGATCAAAAAACACGTATTCGATATTCGAATTAATCAACAATTTGAAGAAGTGATGCGCGGATGTGCCGACCGTGCCGAAACGTGGATCTCAGAACCGATCATCCGAAGCTATGTTGCATTGCATCGGATGGGCTTCGGCCACAGCGTGGAAACATGGCGCGATGGCAGCTTGGTTGGCGGTTTGTACGGCGTTGCGATCAACGGAGCCTTCTTCGGCGAATCGATGTTCAGCCGTGAACGCGATGCCTCGAAAGTCGCTTTGGCATATTTAGTCGAGCGTCTTTGTGAACGCCGGTATTCCTTGCTCGATACGCAATATCTTACGCCGCATCTTGCGCGGTTCGGCGCGAAAGAAATTCCGCGTGAAGAGTATCTGCATCGTCTTGAGCAGACGTTGCAACAACACTGTACATTTATTTAAAGGTAAAACGAGATGTCCAACTTTTTGAGTGAACCTGTTGTTACACAAACTAATTTACCGGGACTGCATTTAAAAAACCGCGGCAAGGTACGCGATCTGTACGACTTCGGCGATTCGTTACTGATCGTGGCAACCGACCGCATCTCTGCGTTCGATGTGGTGATGAATGAAGGCATTCCGTTTAAAGGCAAAGTGCTGACTCAGATTTCTGATTTCTGGTTCGAACAAACCAAACACATCGTGCCGAACCATTTGCGTTCTTCGATTGTGTACGATTTCCCGTCCGACTGTAGACCGTATTGGGATGTCTTGAACGACAGGTCGATGTGGGTAAAAAAAACGAAACCGTTGCCGGTGGAATGCATCGTGCGTGGATATCTTTCCGGTTCCGGCTGGATGGAATATCAAAAACAAAAAAGTGTTTGCGGCATCACACTGCGGGATGGATTGCTGGAGTCGTCAAAATTATCCGAACCGATTTTCACGCCGACAACAAAAGAAGATGTCGGCAAGCATGATGAAAATATTTCGTTTGCTCAAATGATCAATCTCATCGGCAAAGAAGCTGCGGAAAAAGTCCGTGCGTTATCGATTGCGGTTTATTCTTACGGCGCAGCGTATGCAGAAACGAAAGGCATCATTATTGCTGATACGAAATTTGAATTCGGACTGGATGAAAACGAAAATATTATTTTGATTGATGAAGTGCTGACGCCGGATTCTTCCCGTTTCTGGCCTCGTGATCGATATCAAGCCGGTCGCGGACAGGAAAGTTACGACAAACAATTTGTCCGCGATTATTTACTTTCGATCGACTTCAATAAAAAACCGCCTGCACCCAAATTGCCGGATGATGTTGTTTTTAAAACATCGGCATTGTATCTTGAAGCGCTGAAAAAATTAAGCGGGCGTGAATTGATTTCTTGAAAATGGAACTTGCCGCATCTGTGGCGCGTTGTGAAGTGAAACAGTGTACCGTCATTATCTAAAAAAGAATTTGTATGTTGAAATTATCTGAAGAAAATATTTATCAAGCGTTACGTGTCGTCATGGATCCCGATTTGCATCGGGACATCGTGGCGTTAGGATTTGTCAAAAATCTTTCGATCGCGGAAAACGATCTTAAATTCGATTTGCAACTGACGACGCCGGCGTGCCCTGTGCGTGACCGATTTAAAGCTGAATGCGAAAAAGCCATTCGCAGCATGATCGCTGGTGTAGGAAAAATCGATATTACCATGACGGCAAGTGTGCAGCGCAATACGCATGCCCAGAAGGACAATCTTCTGCCGGGCGTGAAGAATACCATTGCCATTGCAAGCGGCAAGGGCGGCGTCGGCAAATCGACTATTGCGGTGAATCTTGCAGTGGCCTTGGCGATGGAAGGCGCAAAGGTCGGATTATTGGATGCGGATGTCTATGGCCCAAGTGCGCCGTTGATGTTTGGAATTCACGAGCGCCCGAAAGTTATCGACAGTAAATTGCAGCCGCTGGAACGATACGGCGTTAAGGTCATGTCGATTGGGTTCTTGGTCGATCCGATGGAAGCAGTGATTTGGCGCGGACCAATGGCGAGCGGCGCAGTGAAACAATTTATGTCCGATGTCAACTGGGGCGATTTAGATTATCTGGTATTCGATTTGCCGCCGGGAACCGGCGATATTCAATTAACGCTGGTGCAAACGATTCCTTTGACAGGCGCGGTCATTGTAACGACGCCGCAGGATGTTGCGCTTGCCGATGTTCGTAAGGGTTTAATGATGTTCAACAAAGTGAATGTACCGCTGCTCGGCATCATTGAAAACATGAGTTATTTTCTATGCAGCCATTGCGGACAGCGCGAAAATATTTTCGATAACGGCGGCGGCAAACGAACGGCCGAAGAACTCGCCGTCCCTTTTCTTGGTGAAATTCCTATTGATACAAACATTCGTATCGGTGGTGATAACGGTGAGCCGATTGTTTCGGGAAATGCAGCATCGCCACAAGCAATAGTATTTCGCGAAACTGCGAGAAACCTTGCAGCGCAAATCAGTATTCACTATCAAGGTACGCCGCAACTGCCGAACATTGAAATTCTTCTGCCGAAGAACTAACGATGTCGAGTCCGGGACAAATAGAAGCAACGCTTCAGAAAATTCGCCCGTTCCTGCAAGTCGATGGAGGCGATGTTCAGCTTGCGCGTATCAGCGACGAAGGAATTGTTGAAGTTCGTTTGCTCGGTACGTGTCTTACATGCCCAATGTCGATTATGACGTTGCGTGCCGGTATTGAACGCGCAATTTTTCTCGATCACACCGATGTCAAACGGGTCGAGCAAGTAAAATAAACCAATTCTCGTCCATTTTTCCCATCTGCTTATCACTGTTTAAAATACTATTTTGATTTTTACCAATTCACTTGTATCTTTCTGCAAGTTGAACCGGTCGTTTTTTTGTTCAACAGACTATCAAATGTATAGCGAATACATAAAAGTCGGTTTGCATTCCCTTCTGAAAAGAATCATCCAACTTCTGTGAGATATCAATGTTGCCCAAGCAATTGATTTTATGACAACCGTTCATTCACTTCGAAATATTACCATGAGACATTTTTTTAAATATGTCTTGGTTATTTGTTCTTGTGCACCATTATTTTTCCAGGTTGTGTCTGCACAAATGCAGGAAATCCATTTTAAACATCTTTCGATTAACGAAGGATTATCTTACAATTGGGTTCATTGTTTTCTCCAAGATCAGTACGGGTTTATGTGGATTGGTACCGATGATGGCTTAAATCGATATGATGGAACAGCTTTTAAAATCTATCGAAAAGATCCTACCAACAAGCAATCGTTAGTGAGTAGTTGCATTACGACGCTTTTTGAAGATAGCCAAAATAGATTATGGGTGGGAACGTATAACGGATTAGCGTTATACGATAGACAAAAAGATTGTTTTATCAGCCAACCGGATTGGCCGGCATTTGGAATCACGTCGATTGTTGAAGACGAGCACCATATCTTATGGATTGGGACAACCTATTATATCTATACGATCGATATTTCCGGAACCAATATCCTATCTTTCCATCCTAATCTTTTCAAGCCCAAAATAGGTTCGATAAGCAGCGGAATAGTTTTTAAAATTTT
>DATKMP010000081.1:0-13927 GCA_035541775.1 Bacteroidota bacterium
TCGGCAAGAATGTGTTGATATTCTTCCGCAGAATTCTTTCCGCGCACAACACGCCACTGCCCGCGGATCAACGCAACTTCGTTGACGTATTTAAAAATTTCGTCCAGCGATAAATCATCGACAACTTTTGTACCCCAAAATGGCGGTACGGGAATGGCAACATCTGTGCTCACTTTTGAATGGTTAGGAGATTCCATTTCCCCTTTCATTGCCAGTGCAATTTTTGCTTCGCTTCCTGTTAAACGGTCATCATCTTCATCATCAAGATTCTTTGCATCACTTGCCGGATTTTTTTGGACGCTGCCGCTTTTCACGTTTTCCATAAATCGCAAACCGTCGAACGCATCGTTGGCATACGTAACATTGCCGGCATACACCGGACGCAAATCCTGCTCCACATACCTCCGATTCAATGCTGCGCCGCCAAGCACCACCGGAAGATTGATATTCTGTTCGTTCAACACTTCCAGATTTTCTTTCATCACCAGTGTAGATTTCACCAGCAAGCCGCTCATACCAAGCGCATCGGCATGATGATCTTTGGCAGCTTCAATCATTTTTTCAATCGGGCATTTGATGCCGAGATTGATGACTTTGTAGCCGTTGTTCGTCAAAATAATATCGACCAAATTTTTTCCGATGTCATGCACATCGCCTTTGACTGTCGCAAGAACGAGCGTTCCTTTTTGTGAACTTTCCGTTTTTTCCATAAACGGTTCAAGATATGCGACGGCAGATTTCATTACTTCCGCGGATTGCAGAACGAACGGCAACTGCATTTGTCCCGACCCGAATAACTCTCCGACCGTTTTCATGCCGTCTAATAAAACATTATTCACGATATCAAGAGGGCGGTAACGTTTCAATGCCTCGTCAAGATCGGCATTCATTCCGATTTTATTTCCATCGATGATGCGATTCTTCAGCCGGTCTTCGATCGTTGCACCGGCGACGGCTGTTTTTTCAGAATTTTCTTTTTTCTTGCCGGCATAATGCGCCATAAATTCTGCAAGCGGATCGAAAACGATTTTCCGATTTTCTCCTTCGCCTTCCCACCGGCGTTCGTCAAAAATCAATTGCCGTGCAAGCTCTCTGCCGTGTTCGTCGATCTTGTACAACGGCTGGATTTTTGAAGCGTGAACGATTGCCATGTCCAATCCGGCTTCAACGGCATAATGAAGGAACACGCTGTTCAACACATTCCGCGCAACCGGCCACAACCCGAACGAAACATTGCTGACACCAAGCGAGATATGCACATCCGGCAATTCTTTTTTGATGATACGAATCGCCTTTAATGTTTCTATTGCGGACTTGCGAAATTCTTCATCACCAGAACCCAGTGTAAACGTCAACGCATCGACAATCATATCATGCGATTTCATTCCGTATTTGTTCACGGCCAAATGATGCAGACGTTTTGCGACGGCAAGTTTTTGTTCAGCAGTTTTTGCCATGCCTTGTTCGTCGATCGTAAGCGCCACAACGGCTGCACCGTATTTTCTGCACAACGTCACGACGCGTTCAAATTTCTTTTCGCCGTCTTCCAGATTGACAGAATTCACAATCGCTTTGCCGGCGATGTGCTGCAATGCTTCTTCCATCGCAGGCGGTTCCGTCGAATCGATCATCAACGGAAGCGTCATTTGCCGGTTATAACGAGAAATAATTTCCCGCAGATCGTTCACTTCGTTGCGCCCGACGTACGCTGCACAGACATCTAATAGATGTGCGCCTTCTTTTTCCTGGCCGCGCCCAACAGCGACAATGCCTTCCCAATCATCCTTCGCTAATAAATCGCGAAACAGTTTGCTGCCATTTGCATTGGCGCGTTCACCAACAAGGGTCGGCGGATTATCCATTCGCAACGGAGCAGATTGATACAGACTAGACACACTCGGAATAAATTCGTGCGAACGTTTTTTCGGCGCAAGCGATCCGACCGACTCAACTAACTGTCGAATGTGCTCCGGCGTCGTACCGCAACATCCGCCGACGACGTTGACGCCGAGATCGACGACGAAGTGCGTTAAAAATTTCGTGAATTCTTCCGGCGTCAAATGATAATGTGCTTTTCCACCGATGTTTTCCGGCATACCGGCATTCGGCATCACCAACACGGGCTTCGGACTGCTTTCGACCAACGTGCGGACGTGTTCGGACATTTCTTTTGGTCCCGTAGCACAATTCATCCCAATGACATCGACATCGAACGGTTCAATGGCGGTAAGTGCAGCAGAGACTTCTGTGCCGAGCAACATTGTCCCCATCGTCTCAATGGTGACGGAAACGATCACAGGAAGTTTTCGATGGCATTGTTCAAAGCATTCAAAGATGCCGTACAACGCTGCTTTGGTTTGCAACACATCCTGACACGTTTCAACACACAGCAAATCGACGCCGCCTTCGATAAGGCCGCGCGCTTGCATGTGAAACGACTGCGCCATTTCTTTAAAACCGATGTGTCCGAGCGACGGCAGTTTTGTTGTCGGTCCCATAGAACCAGCAACGAATCGTTGATGACCCGCTCGAGAATAATCATGAGCGATGCGTGTTGCAAGTTGTGCCGCTTTGAAGTTAAGGTCGTACGCACGATCTTGCAAATGGTATTCTGCAAGAACAATGCTTGTACCGCCAAAGGAATTCGTTTCAATCACATCGCAGCCAGCTTCGAGATAGTCGCGGTGCATCGTCTCCACTGCCGATGGTTTTGTTTCGACTAAAATTTCATTGCAGCCGACAAGATGCTCTCCGCCAAAATCATCCGGAGAAAGATTTTGTCCTTGTAAGTGTGTTCCCGTTGCACCATCAAAAACAACAATTTTTTCAGATACTATTTCAAGAAATGATGTATTCATTTTTCTATCTTCAATGTACGAAAGAATGACAAGGCGAACAATGTATAACGCTCAAGGGGACAAGAACGTTTCCCAGCGATCGGAATTGCAGCCGCGATTTATTATCAAACGCAACAGAATGTTTATACTGTTGGGATCAACTCAGGAATAGCGCACGTAGTAAAACTCAATGCATAAATTTCAAGATTGGGGTTCGATGTCGTAAGTTTCAATAAATGGCGGCTGAAGTGTTTATTGTTCACCAGTTGGTACATTCGCGGTATATCGACATGGATGATCACTTCGTTTTTTGAAAATGCAGCATCCTCGCCGGCGCAACTTTGTTCTAGCGGCTTTCCATCGTGTTCAAGCCGAACTTCGCACACAGAACCATCGCGCGAGCCCATCACCACATTCACTTCTTTCGCTTCATACAACATCATCATCGAACCATACTCGCCGACAGCGCCATCGAACCGCATATATTCGCGTCCATTCATCCACTTGCCGATAGCATAGCACCGTTCGGGAAAATAAATTTTGGGATCGCAATATTCGATGGTCGATTCAGGACTGGTGCCTTCTGAATTTCCCACCGCACTGCGAAGATAGCCAAGTTTCATTTCTCCCGTGGGATGATAACACACAACACCCGCTTGATCTTCTTCACGCAGCGGCAGCATCAACTCCGGTAGATCGCTGCGATATCCTGCTTCGGCTAATAACTGCTGTAATGCGCGCTCAAATTCCCAATAGTTTCCTTCGCCTTGCTGTGCAAAAGAGATGTATCCGTCTTTGTCCACGAGAAATCGCGCAGGCAACTGCCGGACTTCATACGCCATCATTGCAAGCCCATCGTTATCCAGCATTACCGGATATGGAATTTGCAATTGCTCCACCGCGCGCTGCACATTGGCAACATCCGTTGCAAACTGGAATTCCGGTGTGTGCACGCCCACGACAACAAGTCCCCGTTCACGATATTTGCAGTACCACTCATGCAAGTACGGCATCGCTCGCAGACAAGCGATGCGCGTGTAATCCCAAAAATCGATCAGCGCAATTTCACCATCCAACTCATGCAACGAAATCGGCGCACCGTTCAACCATTGGTTTCCGTACAGCGTCGGCGCATGAATATGTTTGGAGTCGAACACCACTACTTCAACGTTTGCAGTACTGCTTTCATTTCCGTCATCAAGAGGTCCACGTGTTCGTTGTGAAGAATGTACGGCGGAAGCAATCGGATCACGGTATCGTTGGTGCAATTGACAAGCAATCCGCGGTTCCGTAGTTCATCCACAATCGGCTGGCCTTCTCGTGTAAGATCGATGCCGACCATGCAGCCGAGCCCGCGAACATCTTTAATGATATCCGGAAATTCTTTTTGCAACTCTAACGCTTTGTAAATGATGTAGCTGCCGACAATTCGCGCCTGCTTCATCAAACCTTTCGTGACAATTTCTTCCATCACGGCACAGCCCGCTGCACACGCAACAGGGTTGCCGCCGAATGTTGTTCCGTGCGAACCATACGTCAGCACTTCGGCAACACGTTCGTTCCCGAGAATAACGCCGAGCGGCAATCCGCCACCAATCGCTTTGGCAATGACGGCAATGTCGGGATGAATATCGAACATTTCATATCCGAAAAACTTTCCCGTGCGCCCAACGCCGGCTTGAATTTCATCGGCAATAATAAGGAACCCAAATTTTTCCTGAAGTTTTTTCAACGCATCGACAAATTCTTTGCTGACGACATTGATGCCGCCTTCGCCCTGAATAAATTCCAGCACCATGGCGGCGGTATCTTTTTTCACTTTCTTTTTCAGGTCTGCAACGTCGTTAAACGCGATGGCATCGGTATTTTCTAAAAACGGTTCATAGCCATCGCGGTATTTCGGACGTTCGGTCAGCGAAAGCGCGCCCATGGTTCGTCCGTGGAATGAATTGCTCAAACAAAACAATTTGGTTTTATTTTCCGGCTTGCCCCATTTCCGCGCAATTTTAATTGCGCCTTCGATTGCTTCCGTACCGCTGTTGGAAAAAAATACTTTTTGAAATTTGGTTACCGTTACAAGCCGCTCTGCTAATTCCACAACAGAGTCTGCGGCGTAATAATTGGAAAGATGAATGTACCGTTTGATTTGTTTTTCGATCGCTGCGTTGACACGCGGATGGTTATACCCGAGTGCATTGACGGCAAGTCCTCCGAAAAAATCGATGTACCGCTTTCCATCTTTGGCGTAGAGATAAACACCATCTCCTTTTTCAATTTCTAACGGCAAGCGATGATACGTATGAAAAAAATATTTCGCTTCCCGTTCAAAGAAAGAAAGTGCGGGCACTGCTTCCGCTGCTGCTGCAACCGGCGCGGGAGTTTCCGTTTTCTGTTCGGGATTTTTTTTCTTCTTTGATGTTGACACGTTATTCCTCGCTGACTAAATATGTTAATACAGAATACAAAAAACGCGTATTCCTTGCAAGATCTTCCGGCGAGCCATTGTTCCGAAATACATAATCGGCTTTTTTCATTTTTGCCGTCCCACGATCCTGTGCATTGATGCGCGCACGAACGGCCTCTTTCGTAACTCCATCTCGCTGCTGCACACGCTGCACGCGGACAGATTCGTCGGCATCGACGACGAGCACCGCATTCATGGTGTTGTCCAGCCCGGCTTCGTACAATAATGCCGCTTCTACAATGGCTAAGCGGCACCCGGCACGCTGCAACTTCGCAAGACGATGTTCGATTTCATTTTCCACTTCCGGATGAAGAATTGCTTCTAAGTTCTTCTGTATTTTTTTATTGGAAAATATTTTGGAAGCTATAAAGCGGCGGTTCAACAAACCATCCGCTGTATATGCTTCGTTCCCCAGTAATGTAATAATTTTTTTCTTGAGAAACGGATCGAGCGTACTGATTTCTTTCGAAATATTATCGGCAAACAGAACAGGCACGCCCAGCCGTTCAAAAACCTCGCACACTGTTGTCTTGCCGCTGCCAATACCTCCTGTAACACCGAGTACAAATATGGATTTCGTTTTTTTCATCCATCATCCTTCACCCCCGAAAAATTTTTACTTGGCAACCGCAACAGATCGGAATTCTCGTACAACAACAACTTTAATTTGACCCGGGTATTCCATTTCTTGTTCGATCTTGTTGGCAATATCATGCGCCAATTGATCGGCGGCGGCATCGTCTAATCGTTCGTGGCTGACGATGACGCGCACTTCGCGTCCAGCTTGAATGGCATACGTACTTAACACACCGTTGAACGATTTTGCAATCGTTTCTAATTTTTCCAGGCGCTTAATATATTCTTCGACCGATTCGCGCCGTGCACCAGGGCGCGCGCCGCTGATGGCATCGGCTGCTTGTACCAACGCTGCGATCGGATGTTCCATCGGAATGTCTTCATGATGCGAACCGACCGCATTGCACACAATCGCATGCTCGTTGTATTTTTTGGTCAGTTCATATCCCAACAGCGCATGCGGACCTTCGACACTTTTATCGACCGTTTTTCCAATGTCGTGCAGCAAGCCGGCACGTTTAGCAAGAATCGGATCGAGCCCTAATTCGATCGCCATAATGCCCGTCAGATACGCCACTTCAATACTGTGCTCTAATAAATTTTGCCCGTAACTGGAACGATACTTCATGCGTCCGATGTGTTTGACGATTTCTTGATGGGCACCATGCAAACCGATTTCCAGTAATGTGTTTTCGCCGGTGTGAATAATTTCTTCTTCCAATTCTTTCCGGACTTTTTCCACCACCTCTTCAATGCGCGCGGGATGAATGCGCCCATCGGCAATTAAGCGTTCCAAAGAAATGCGTGCGATCTCGCGGCGAAACGGGTCGAACCCGGAGAGAATCACCGCTTCCGGTGTATCATCGACAATCACATCGATACCGGTTGCCGCTTCGAAGGCGCGGATGTTGCGCCCTTCCCGCCCGATGATGCGGCCTTTCATTTCATCGCTGCCGACATTGAGCACGCTGACGGTCGTTTCTAAGGTGAAGTCCACAGCAGAGCGTTGAATTGCCTGGACAATCGCTTTCTGCGCTTCTTTCTTTGCTTCGATCTTTGCATTGTCGCGAATATTTTTCAGCATTTGCACCGATTCTGACTTTACCGTTTCGATGAGGTTTTGGTGTAACGCGCGTTTGGCTTCTTCGCGATTGATGCCGGAAAGTTTTTCGAGTTTCTGCGTTTGCTCTTCAACGATGCGTTCAATTTCTTTTTCACGTTCGCAAATGTGTTTTTGCCGCTCTGCCACTTCGCGGCCGGTGGTCTGCAAGGCAGCTTCTTTTCTGCTGAGCAGATCAAGTTTGCGCTCGACATTTTCCTCCCGGTTTGCAATCTGTTTTTCGTACGCTTGGAGTTTGTTGCGGCGCGTTTGCGTTTCCTGTTCAAAATCTTTTTTCTTTTTATACCATTCGTCTTTGGCTTCTAACAGTTTTTCTTTTTTGATCGTCTCCGCTTCTTTTTCTGCTCCTTCGAGAATGTTTTTCGCGCGTTCATCCGCAGACGTCAGCTTGTTCAATCCGGTGCGCCCGTTTAGAAACCATCCGAAGAAAAATGCTCCGGCACCGATGCAAGCCCCAATCACAATTAATAAATATGCTTCCATAATGTTTCCCGTCTTTCAAAAAAAATGCCGCACACATCAACCGAAATCACGTATGTGAAGAACCTTGATCTTCAGACACAGTGGGTACTCGCCTAAGCATTTCACACTTCCACAGCCCGCTCGCTTCGATATATATCGAAGGTCATCGCTGGGCTCTTTTCGCGCAAGCGAAAAAGATGGCATGCGCTCCACACTTATGAGTCAAGCTCCCATATTATAGAAATGTAAGGTTCTTTAATAGGGATTGATTACGGTTAATGGTGCGGCAAATATTAGTGCCGCAGCCACCTGTAAAAGAACGTTGCACTACACCGAGGGTTCGTCCGTCGGTTCTGCGACCAAACAATTATCGAGATAGTTAGAAAGTTTTTCGACTTCCGCTTCGATGTGGCTGACCTCTTCTTCATATTGATCTCGTTCCTTCAACACATCTTCTGCAATATTCAATGCAGAAAGAACGGCGACCGTCATTGGCGGCTGCTCAGGAATTTTATCATGAATGCGCGTGAGCATCCCGTCCACATATACTGCCACACGTTTCGTGAAGTCTTCATTTTCTCCACGAAGCGGGTACTCATTTCCGAAAATTCGTACTCTAATACTTTTTGCGTTCATCGTTTTGTCGATCGTTACAATGTTCTTTTACTTCTTTCCATGACATCTACCGTTCAAGACCAAGCCACCGACTTCCGGATGTTCGCCAACATCCGTGCGCTGGCATCTTACAAGCGGGAGTTGATTTTCGTAATCAATTCCTCTGCGCGTGCTTTGAGTGCCTCTGTCTCCTCCTTTGAAAAGAGATTTTGACCGTTTGATTGTAATTGTATCACCTGGGCTCGAATCTGTTCGATCTCACGTTCTCGGCGTCGAAGGTCTTCCAGCGCCCGGCGCTCTTGTTCTTCTAAACTCGAAATGCGATCACGAAGTTCCTTGTTCTCGGCTTTCAACCGCAAGAGCGCTTCAGAAACACTTCGGGCTTTCTCCCATAATTTTTGGAGAGCGTCCTCAAGTGGTCGCAAGTCTTTCTTGTTCGCTGTTTCAGCATCGACAAGCTGGTCGGACAAGATCACACTCCTGATAGGTTTATTTTTGTTACGCCATTTAGCAGGCGCTAACTTCGTACCACAGCATCACATTGCTGTTGCACTGCTTCAACAATTTTTTTCACCGCTGCATCTACCTCATCATCGATCAACGTATGATCGGCGGCTTGAAATTCCATCGTATAGGCAACACTCTTTTTACTTGCGCCCGTCTGCTGCCCGATATACATGTCGAACAACATAACGTTTTGCAACAACGGGCGACCGACTTTTCGAATCACATCTTCAATCGATTGCTGTGGCGTCGCTACATCTACAGTAAATGCAAGATCACGAGTCACGCTCGGGAATTTTGGAAGCGGAGAAAATTTTCTTTCTCGCACCCAAGCATTTCTCATAGCACTTACACTCAGTTCACACACGAAAACTTCTTCTTCCACATCAAGTGCATGCGCAATGTGTTTCTGTGTTTTGCCAAAGAAGCCGCCATAAGTACCGTTTATTTCAATATCTATGCGCGGGTCAGTTAAAGTCTTTGGGTTATCATAATAAATAAAACGATAGTTGTCAAGGTTAAACTTTGAAAGAAGTGCAGAAACTTCTCCCTTCAAATCCAGCACATCGACCTTCCGTACCGGCTGGCCGTAGCTGGCAGTTTGATGCAAACCGCTTAAAACAACCAACAACCGCTCTTCTTCGTGATAATTTTCATGATTTAATGGATCGGCGGAATTTTTTAAGGTGAAGACATTGCCGATCTCGAACAACCGCAAGTCTTTGACGCCGTGATTCAAATTGTGTTTTACCACTTGCAGTGCACCTGGAATAAGACTCGTGCGCAGTGCTTCCATCTCAGCGCTTACCGGATTCAACACCTTAATCGGTTGAACGCCGCCAAGCCGTGCAACAGTTTCTTGCCGTAATGCGATGGAAAGGATTTCATGAAATCCGGCACCGATCAAATAATCACGTATCTCATTTTGAAAACGGTCCGTGCGAATGGTTTGTGTAAAATCGATGGACGCATGTGTTTTTGTTTCGATGTTGTTGTACCCGAACACACGCGCTACTTCTTCGATGACATCGATTTCTTCGGTGATGTCCGTACGGAAATTTGGAATCGTCACAAGTAATTCGTCATTCGACTTTACAACAGATATCAATTCAATTTTTTCAAGAAGCGAAATAATTTGATTCTGCGTCAGTGAAACACCGATGATAGAATTCACGCGCGGAATGCGAACAACAATCTTCGCCGGTTCCTGTTTTTCCGGATACACATCGATGATACCGTTTAAAATTTCTGCACCGGCAAGTTCCTGCATCAATTGTGCAGCGCGATTGACGGCAATTATTGTCATATCGATATCGGCGCCGCGCTCGAATCGATATGCGGCTTCGGTCGAGAGACCGAGATATTTCGATGTGCGACGAATGTTCGCGGAATTAAAGAAAGCAGCTTCGAGCAACACGTTTGTCGTTGTGCTGCTGATTTCCGTATTCTCTCCGCCCATGACGCCGCCGATTGCAACAGGTTTTTCACCGTCGCAAATCATCAGCGTATCGGATTTCAAAGTCCGTTCTTTACTGTCGAGCGTGACAAATTTTTGTCCTTCGCTTGCAGTCTTGACAATAATTTTTCTTCCGGCAAGTTTATCAAGATCGAATGCATGCAGCGGATGTCCCGTTTCCATCAAAACATAATTCGTAACATCGACAATATTATTAATAGAGCGAATACCGACCGATGTCAATCGATCTTGCAGCCATTTGGGTGACGGAGCAATTTTCACGTTGCGTAAGACTCGCGCGGAATATCGCGGACAGCGTTTTGCATCAAGTATTTCCACCGATGCAATATCTGTAGCGGGTACGGCACTTTCTTTTAATTCAATATTCGGGAGCGTGATTTTTTTATTCACAACCACACCGACTTCACGCGCAACACCGATGTGACTTAAACAATCGGCACGATTCGGTGTAATGCCGACTTCGTACACCACATCGTTCATTCCAAAATAATCTGCCAACGGAGTTCCGGGAACGGCCGATGCATCCAACACTAAAATGCCGCTCGCATCATCGCCAAGGTCGAGTTCACACACAGAACATAACATTCCGAACGATTCGACGCCGCGAATTTTTGCATTTGTGATAACGAACGGTTTGCCTTCCGGATCATGCTGGTCATGCGGAATCAATGCGCCGATCAGTGCCACACAAACTTTTTGCCCGGCGGCAACATTCGGAGCGCCGCAGACAATATCCAATACTTTCTCACCGACGTTGACTTTGCAAAACGACAATCGATCCGCTTTAGGATGTTTTTCTTTTTGCAGCACCTCGCCGACAACAAAGTTATTATACTTCTTCGCTAAATCTTCATAACTTTCCACTTCCAGCCCGAGCATCGAGAGTTCTTCGGTGAACTGCTCCGGCGTCATCTGGAAATCGACAAATTCTTTCAACCACTTCTGAGATACTTTCATGATCGCTTCACTTAAAACTGTTTCAAGAACCGCACATCGTTCTCGTATAAAATTCTGATGTCATCGATATTGTAACGCAGCATCGCCGTTCGTTCGATACCCATACCGAAAGCGTATCCGGTATATTCTTCCGGATCGATATTGCCGTTTTTCAAAACATGCGGATGCACCATACCTGCGCCAAGCACTTCGAGCCAACCGGAATGCTTGCAAATGCGGCATCCTTTTCCGCCGCAGATATAGCAAGTAATATCCATTTCTGCGCTTGGCTCTGTGAACGGAAAAAAGCTGGGGCGGAAACGATACTTGATCGAGCTGCCGTAAAATTGTTTTGCAAAAGCAACGAGCGTTCCTTTCAGTTCGCTGAACGTTACTCCTTTATCGACATACAACCCTTCGATCTGGTGGAACGCAACAAGACTGCGCGCGCTGGTCGCTTCGTTGCGGTACACCCATCCCGGCATGACAGCGCGGATCGGTGGCTTCTGATTTTCCATCACGCGAATTTGTACCGGTGATGTGTGTGTGCGTAATAAAATTTTATCCTGAATAAAAATCGTATCCTGCATATCGCGCGCAGGATGATCCGGCGGGAAATTCAGCGCTTCAAAATTATAATAATCACTTTCAATTTCCGGTCCTTTCTCGACGGAGAATCCCATTCCGACAAAGATGCGCACCATTTCTTCCATCACTTGCGTAATCGGATGTTTGGTGCCGACATGTTTCGGCCGGCCAGGAAGTGTGACGTCGAATGGAATTTCTTTCGGCTTTGCCGCTTCTTCAATTACTAATTTTTTTTCGTCGAATTGTGTCTGCGCAAACTGGCGTAATTCGTTTAAGGATTTTCCGAGTGCAGGCTTTTCTGCCGGTGCTGCGGTTTTCATTCCTTCAAACAATTGCGCAATTTTCCCGCTGCGCGAAAGGAAGGCAATACGCACTTGCTCAAGCTGCTGCGGCGTTTCCGCCTGCTGAAGTGCTGTGATGAATTCTTGTTTTACCTGTTCAAGCATGATTTGATTCTACCGTTTCTCTTCTGCCAGCTTTCCGGGTTGGCATCCTTCTCAAAACGAAAAAATCTTCTCACCGCTTCTTGAAAAAAGAATATCCCGTGAACGATTGAATCGTTCACGGGGCTGCGATTGATGAGAAGATTTACTTATGCAGTCGCAAATTTTACGACTTCGGCAAATGCCTGCGGCTGAGTTGCTGCAAGGTCTGCCAGCACTTTGCGGTTGATGCCGACCTGTTTCTTTTCCAGAGCGGAAATCAAACGCGAATAGGTTGTGCCATGTAACCGTGCCGCCGCATTGATACGGGCAATCCACAACGAACGGTACTCCCGCTTCTTTGTGCGGCGATGGCGGAACGCATGCTGTCCTGCCTTATCGACATGATGTTTGGCAACTGTTAAGACTTTACTTCGTCCGCCCCAGTATCCTTTCGCTTGCGCTAATAGTTTCTTGCGCCGGCGATGAGACGCGACCTTATTTTGTGAACGCGGCATGGTTCTTTCCTTTCAACTACGGTAACAACAATCGTTTAATTTTATATGCTTCGGTCTGTGCAACGACGCCCGGCTTACGTAAATGCCGTTTGCGTTTCGTCGATTTGCTCGTCAGAATGTGACTGCGGAATGCTTTCCGTCGCTTAATTTTTCCCGTCGCAGTTACCTTAAACGATTTGCGGGCACTGCGCTGACTTTTCATCTTGGGCATGACTATAGTCCTTCTTTTGGTTGTTTGCTTGCTTCTACTTTTTTCTTTTTGTCCGGCACATAGATGACGATCATCTGCCGGCCTTCCATTTTCGCTTCCTGTTCGATGCGGGAAATATCCGACATCTTTTCTGTGAAACGATCCAACAATTCTCTTCCTTGATCCTGATAGGTGATCTCGCGGCCTTTGAACACGACCGTCGCTTTCACTTTATTTCCTTCAAGAATAAATTCACGTGCATGGCGCGTTTTGAATTCAAAATCATGCGTATCGGTGTTCGGATGAAATCGAATTTCTTTCACTTGCGTCACCTGCTGATGTTTCTTCTGGATTTTATCGCGCTTCGTTTGTTCGTAGCGGTATTTTCCAAAATCCATCAGCTTGCATACCGGCGGATTTGCATTCGGAACGATTTCGATTAAATCGCGCCCGCGGCTTTCAGCAATCTTGAGTGCTTCTCCGATGGAAATAATTCCTAATTGTTCTCCTTCATCCGCAATCACCCGCACCATCGGTGTGCGGATTTCGGAATTGATACGCGCTCGCTCCTGCTTAATAGTGTTCTCTCCTATGCCGTGAGTGATTTTGTTTTAATGACGTCGAGAATTTTTTGGATGAAAGCGTCTGCACTCATCGTTCCTTGATCGCCTTTTTTATGTTGTCGCACCGAAACGGTGTTTGTATTCTTTTCTTTTTCTCCGACAACGAGCATAAAGGGAACCTTCTTAGTTTCCCAGTCTCGAATTTTATATCCAATTTTTTCGTTGCGGTCATCGATTTCTGCACGTACACCTGCAGTTTTTAAGGTCTGCTGGAGTTCCTGCGCATAACCGAGGAAAGCATCAGTGATCGAAAGTATTGCAACCTGTACCGGCGCAAGCCAGACAGGAAATTCGCCGGCGAAGTGTTCGATCAACACGCCGACAAATCGTTCTAACGAACCGAACGGTGCAAGGTGAATAATTACTGGACGATGTTTTTGTCCGTCGGCACCGATGTATTCCAACTGGAATCGTTCCGGCATCACATAATCCACTTATACGGTGCCAAGCTGCCATGTACGACCGAGGGCATCCTTCACCATAAAATCGATCTTCGGTCCATAAAAGGATGCTTCACCAATGCCTATAAAATACGAAAGATTCAGTTCATCCGCTACTTCTTTAATTTCGCGCTGCGCCTGTTCCCAGAACGCTA
>DATKMP010000082.1:0-9582 GCA_035541775.1 Bacteroidota bacterium
CGGTAAAGTTCGCAAGGCGGCAGAAGTGTACGATGCAAAAAGCGGACATGTGTTAACCGTACTGACCGATCAACCGGGATTGCAATTTTATACGGGCAATTTTTTAAATGGAAACGATAAGGGTAATGGAGCATCATACCAGCATCGATCCGGATTTTGCATGGAAGCACAAGGGTTTCCCGATTCACCCAACAAACCGCAATTTCCATCTGTCACGCTTCGTCCCGGACAGGTGTATCATCAAACAACCATTTATCAATTTACAACGAAGTAACTCTGTAATTATGATTATCAAAAACAAGGAGAGTTATGCTAAGTAATTTCCATTCACAAGGTATCTTACTGTTTTCCAGTCCCTCGAGCATTATGTCGCTTGGATGGGTGGATTCACTTCTCGTTATTATTTATTTTTTATTTGTTCTGGGCATCGGATATTATTTGATGCGGTTCACTAAAACCGGCGACGACTTTTTTATGGCAGGAAGAGAAATGACGGCATGGATTGCCGGTCTTTCGTTTGTTGCCGCAAATCTCGGTTCGTTAGAATTAATGGGCTGGGCTGCGTCGGCATACCAGTACGGCATTCTTGCAACGCATTGGTACTGGATCGGCGCCATTCCGGCGATGCTGTTTCTCGGAATCGTAATGATGCCGTTCTATTATATTTGTAAGACACACTCGGTGCCGGGATATTTGAAACTGCGATTTGGCGAAGGCGCCAGCCAGCTTTCTGCTTTATCGTTCGGATTTATGACGGTGTTTATGAGCGGCATCAATATGTACTCGATGGCAATCGTGATGAAAGTAGTGCTGGGATGGGATATCAATTTTAGCATCTGGGTTTCTTCGCTTACCGTGATGGTGTACGTCGTACTCGGCGGATTGCTTTCTGCCATCTTCAACGAAGTGCTGCAGTTTATGTTAATCTGGCTTGGCGCGTTGTTGGTACCCATCGTCGGATTGATTGAAACCGGCGGTTGGAGCGGTATGGTTGCACGCATTCATCAAAATTTTCCTGTCGGAGATTATACGCACTTATGGAGAACGATGGGATCGTTTCAAGATAATCCGATGGGAATACATTGGACAGGAATTGTTTTTGGACTGGGCATGATTATTTCGTTTGCGTACTGGACAACGGATTTTCTTGTTGTGCAGCGCGTTCTTTCTGCGCGCGATCTTCGTTCAGCAAAACTTGCTCCCATTATCGGCGCGGGATTTAAAATGTTCGTTCCGTTGATCGTTATTCTTCCCGGCTTATTAGGATTGGCAGTGATGCCTGGTCTCGTCGGTGAAAAAGAAGCGATTGCCACGGGTGCTCATAGTTACAACGAAGTTCTTCCGCTGATGCTTGCACGCTATGCCGGTCCGGGATTGTTAGGCCTTGGTGTTACCGCCCTCATTGCCGGATTTATGTCCGGTATGGCAGGCAACGTAAGCGCGTTTGCCACGGTGTGGACGTACGATATTTACAAACCCATTCATCTGAAAATCGCAAAGACAGAAGGCACGGATGCACATTATGTGAAGATTGGAAGATGGTGCACGGTGATCGGCGTCTTTATCAGTATTGGTACCGCGTACCTTGTACAGCAGTTCGCCAGCATTATGGATTATGTGCAGGCACTCTTTAGTTTCTTTGTTGCTCCGTTATTCGGAACAGTTATTCTCGGAATGCTGTGGAAACGTGCAACGAAAGCAGGCGGTTTCTGGGGATTGTTTGCCGGCATCGGTTCCTCTATCGGCATGTGGGCATGGGTGAAACTTGATCCCAGCGCGTTGAAGTACATTGCACTTTCACCGTATGCAAAAGATATGGCGGAAAATATGTACCGCGGCTTATGGTCATGGTTAATCTGCGTTGCTGTGACCATCGTTGTCAGTTATATGACGCAGCCGAAACCTGAATCTGAACTGGTAGGATTAGTGCGCGGCTGCACGGAAATTCCGTCCGAAGGCGACATGCCGTTATACAAACGCCCGATATTCTGGGCGGCAGTAATTTTGGCAGTCTTCATTGTCTTGAATATTATTTTCTGGTAGGAGGATGAAATGGTTGGACGACATAAAATATCGATTTGGTTTATTATTGGTTCGCTTTTATTGACATATGGAATTATCATCTTTGGAGCGAATGTTTATGATTGGTTCTCTCCATCGCAAACACACTCGATTGTGCTGGGTGAATTGCACTTCGGCGTGTGGTGGGGAATGCTCTTGATAGTTATTGGTCTGATTTATTTTATTGCCTTCAGACCATGGAAAAAACAAGCAGCGTAATTTAAAATTGAATCTGCTGCTTGTCTGTGAGCAGCAGATTCTTGAAATTTTTTTGAAATTACTATGAGCAAATATGTTATTGGGTTAGATTACGGAACAAATTCCTGCCGTTCACTTTTAATCGATGTTGCAAACGGAAAAGAATTAGCAAGTCATGTGTTTCCATATCCTTCCGGAAGCAGCGGCGTCATTGTCGATGGCAACGACCCGAACTTGGCGCGGCAGAATCCTGCCGATTATGTCAACGGCATCGAAGTCACGATTTGTGAAGCGCTGAAAAAAGCAAAAGCTGTTGATCCATTATTTTCTCCTTCGAATGTCATCGGCATTGGCGTCGATACAACGGGAAGCAGTCCGCTGCCGGTGGACGCCGATGGATTGCCGCTTTGTTTTAATGAAAAATTTAAAAACAATCCCGCTGCCATGGTGTGGCTCTGGAAAGACCACACAAGTTTTGCTGAAGCGGCGCAAATTACTGCGCTTGCCTCAAACATTCGTCCGCAATTTCTGTCCAAGATCGGCGGCACATATTCTTCGGAATGGTGGTGGAGTAAAATTCTTCACTGCAAAAATATTGCACCGGAAGTGTTCGATGCAGCATCGAGCTGGATAGAAATTTGCGATTGGATTCCTGCAGTCCTTACAGGAGAATTGAAACCGCAAAATATCAAGCGAAGCGTTTGTGCAGCCGGACACAAAGCGATGTTTCATCCTGAATGGAACGGCCTGCCGGATGAAGAATTTTTGGAAAAACTTTCTCCCGGCCTTGGCTCTCTGCGTTCACGATTGTTCGATCAAACATTCACCGCGGAACATCTTGCCGGATATCTTTCTAAAGAATGGGCGGCGAAGTTAGGGCTTTCAACTTCGGTCGCCATCGCCGTCGGCGCGTTCGATGCACACATGGGCGCTGTTGGTGCCGGTATCTCTACCGGCACGTTGGTGAAAATTGTCGGAACCAGTACGTGCGACATCATGATTCATCCACACAAAAAACCGTTGCAGGATATTCCCGGTGTGTGCGGCATTGTTGATGGTTCGGTGATGAAGGGTTATTATGGCATTGAAGCCGGGCAATCCGGCGTCGGCGATATTTTTCTCTGGTTCGTCAATAATTTGGTATCGGAAAAATACGGTGCAACACAGGACGAGAAATTCCAAAATCTTGGCGCTGCTGCCGCGGAATTACAACCGGGCGAAAGCGGCTTACTTGCCCTTGATTGGAACAATGGAAACCGTACGATTCTTGTTGATGTCCGATTGACAGGTTTGTTGCTGGGACAAACCTTGCATACAACGGCTCCGGAAATTTATCGCGCGTTGATCGAAGCAACCGGCTTTGGTGCGCTCGCGATCATCGATCGGATTGAAGAGTATGGCGTGCCGGTGAAAGAAGTAGTGAACTGCGGCGGGCTTGCGATAAAGAATCAATTAATGATGCAGATTTATGCCGACATCGTCGGACGTCCGATGAAAATTTCACGCAGCGAACAAACGCCGGCGCTTGGCGCAGGAATTTTTGCCGCTGTTGCCGCTGGAACAAATTCCGGCGGGTACGGTTCTGTCGATGATGCTCGCAGCGCGATGACCGGTATGGGAAAAGTGTATTCTCCCGATCAAAAAAATCATGAGATATATAAAAAACTTTACAAACTGTATCGGCAATTGCATGATAGCTTCGGCATGAAATCATGGCATGGCGAAATGTTCACCGTGATGAAAGAACTGCTTGCGATTCGCGATGGAGCGAAGAAAGCCAAACAATAAACCGTCAAGATATGAAGTGATGACATCTTTTCGACATCAGTATTTATTATTCGTTCTGTTTCTTTTCATTCCTCAAACGTATGGACAACAAAAGAACCATGCGGATTATCCCATATCCATGGTCGATATAAAGAATGTAGAACTCACCGACGACTTCTGGCTTCCGAAAATCAAAACCGTGCAAACGACAACGATTGCATTGGGGTTTGACAAATGCAGTCAGGAAGGCCGGATGGAAAATTTTTTGATTGCGGGAAAAAAGAAGCCGGGAAAAGTTCATGGAAAAATGCCGTTCGACGATACGGACCTTTATAAAATTATTGAAGGCGCATCGTACTCGTTAATCAGTTCGCCGAACAGAAAATTAGATGCATACCTCGATTCGATTATCGCCATCATTAAAATCGGACAGGAACCGGATGGATATTTGACGACGTGGTTCACGATCGATCCCGACAATCCCCCTGCACCGTGGGTTCCGAAATCCGGCAAGCGCTGGACTCGCGAAATTGCAAGCCATGAATTATACAACAGCGGGCATTTATTTGAAGCAGCGTATGCACATTATATTGCCACCGGCAAACGCAATTTTTTAGACATCGCAATCAAGAATGCCGATTTGTTGGTGCAAAATTTTGGGCCAGGCAAACTCACGATTCCTCCCGGACACCAGATTGTCGAAACGGGACTCGTCAAGTTGTACCGCGCCACGAACAACGAAAAATATTTAACACTGGCGAAATATTTTTTAGATTGGCGGGGCGACTCCACGACGCATACATTGTACGGCGAATACAATCAGGATTATCGGCCGGTTGTTCAGCAAACGGAAATTGTAGGCCACGCGGTGCGCGCGGTGTATATGTATGCAGGCATGACGGATATTGCCGCTCTCTATGCTGATTCAACATACCTCCATGCAGTAAAAAAGATCTGGGAAAATATGGTCGGTAAAAAAATCTATCTTACCGGCGGCATCGGCGCCAAGCATGAAGGCGAATCGTTAGGAAACGATTATGAACTTCCGAACTTGACGGCGTACGGCGAAACCTGCGCTTCGATCGGCAACGTGTACTGGAATACGCGTATGTTCATGGTGTCGGGCGATGCAAAGTATTTTGATGTTATCGAACGTTCGCTGTATAACGGATTGATTTCAGGAATCTCGCTCGACGGAAAAGAATTTTTCTATGTCAATCCGCTGGAGTCCGACGGCAAGTTTAAATTCAACAACGGTTCGGATACGCGTGCGCCATGGTTCGATTGTTCCTGCTGTCCGACAAATTTAATGCGCTTCCTACCATCGCTGCCGGGAATGATTTATGCAGTCCAGAAAAAAAATCTTTACGTCAATCTCTATGCATCAAGCAAAGCAGACGTTGTGATAGAAAATGATAATGTAGAAATTGAGCAGCGGACTTCTTATCCTTGGAACGGACAGGTCGTTATCACGATCAATCCGGCGAGCAAGAGAGAATTCACACTGAAGGTGAGAATTCCGGGCTGGGCGCAAAATCATGTGTTGCCGAGCGATCTATATTCATATGCCGATTCCATCCATCCTGCGTTCTCGTTGACATTAAACGGCGAAGAAGCAACGTACACGATGAATCATGGATATGCAGAGATCGACCGAACATGGAAACATGGAGATAGCATGGTCATTCATTTTCCAATGAACGTTCGCCGCGTCGTTGCTCATAGCAAGGTGAAAGATGATGAACATCTCACCGCTCTCGAATGCGGTCCGATCGTTTATTGTGTTGAAGGAATCGATAATAATAATCAGTTGGAAAATTTATCGGTTCCCGATACAACGGTATTGAAATTGGAAAAACGAAACGATATGCTGAATGGCATCAATATTATTACGGCGGATATTCCCGCCAGCAATAATCAAGGATCGGTGAAACTTACAGCCATTCCGTATTATGCATGGGCGAATCGCGGAACTGGAACAATGAAGGTTTGGCTGCCTCGAAAGTAAATTATTTTTTAGAGAAAAAAATTGTTAATAAAAACATGGTGAAGAATAAAAAAGTGAAAAAAAATATAATTTTATTATGTTGCCTTCTGGTTTTTACCAATCTGGGAATTTGTCAATCAACATCGTTCACGACGTTTATGAATCCCGTCATTCCCGGCGATCATCCAGATTGCACATTGACGAAAATCGGGAACGATTTTTATACCACCGGATCGTCATTCAATCCGACACCGGTCATTTATCATTCCACAGATTTAGTTCATTGGGAAGCCATTGCTCAACCAGTGAGCGCAGCGTGGTCGAGTTATGGGGATGCGCCCGCTGGAGGATGTTGGGGCGGACAGGTGGTATATTATAATAGTAAGTACTGGCACTTTTTCTCGCATTCCAACACAATGTATTTTACCACGGCCGATGATATTCGGGGAACATGGACGACACCGACGATGATGAACACTCCTTCGTCTGTTCCCGGATTGGGGTACGATAACTCCATATTTATCGATGACGACGGGAGTTGGTACTTGTTAGTAAAAAACGGGCAGGTCAATAATTGGATTGTGCAACTGGGAAGCAACGGTCAGCCGAACGGAACAGTGTATAATTTAACATGGCTAAATCCATCGCCGACGTATCCGTATAGTTGGGCGGAAGGTCCGGTGATGTGGAAGCACAACGGGTATTACTATTATTGTTTTGCACGCAATGTAGCCGGCGGGCAATCCGTCATGCGGAGCAGCAAGCTGACAGCCGATTCTGCTTCGTGGACATTTCAGGGAGATTTTTTCAATTCCAATGATCGATTGATCGCGACGGCACTGTTTAAAAATCCGAACCATTGTTCGGCTGCGGTCATGATAGACGATAGTACAAGCTGGATCGTTCATCCGTTGTGGCGTAGTGGCAATAACAATGAGTGGTACGGCCAGGGCCGGCAGGGATTGTTGAATCAAGTGACGTACAACAACGATAAACCAACAGCGGATTATCCGACCAATGTGGCGAAGACGGCGCCGAAATTGCCGAGCAGCGGCATTCCGTGGATGGTGCCGCATACGGATTACTTTGAATCGACGACGCTCAATCCCGAATGGTCGTTCTTGGGATATACGGCAACAAGTACTTACTCGCTCACAACACGTCCCGGATGGCTGACGCTGTCGCCGCGTGGAAGAGAATTCAATACCATCGTAAAAAATGACGGCGAACATAACTACTCGTTGATCACAAGAATGGATTTTAATGCAACACAACGCGCAGATCAAGCCGGTCTCTGGATATTCAACGGCTTGCAAACGTTATTCGCCAAGCTCTATAGTTCCCTCGACAGTGCCGGCAACAAGATTATCGGTTTCAGTTACGAAAATAGATCCCGCAGCATCATGTCCCCCGCAACAAGCGGAAGTACGATTATCTGGTTGAAAATAGTTCGCAACGAACATGTGCTCACCGGTTATTGCAGTACGGACAATACCGACTGGGTTCAGGTCGGCGATACGATTAATGTAGTCGATATGGACGGCCTGCAGCCAAATTATAATTCTTGGACAGGAAATCGACAAGGCCTTTTTGTGCAGGGAAGTTCTTCCGCTGCATTCGATCTCTATATGTACCGAGATGCCTATACGCCGATTGCAGCCGAGTGCCCTGCTAATCAGTACGGTACTGTTTCCGTTGTCGGCACAAACGTATCCATGCTGGATAGTATTGATAATGCCGATTGGGCGTTGTATGCGGGAGTGGAATTTGGAAATTCAAATTATACAATCAGTCCCGATTCAATTTTTTTGACGGCATCGTGCGTTGGCGCCGGCGGCGATGTTGAAGTGGTACTCGATTCGCTCGATACGGGCACTTCGATTGCCGATTGTCAAATTACCAGTACCGGAAATTGGAACACGTTTGCAACATTCAGCGCGAAGCTTACGAAAGCGGTTTCGGGCAATCACGATCTTTACCTCAGATTCTGGAGTAATGGCGTCGCTACGCCATGCAAATTAAAATCCTTTGTCTTCAAGGGCAGCGTGCATTCTACATCGGTGGGCTCGTTACAGAACAGACAGCAGCCCAAGAGTTATGAGTTGGAACAGAATTATCCCAACCCGTTTAATCCGAGCACGGAAATTTCTTTTACTGTCCCGACAGAGTCGTTTGTATCGTTGAAAATTTATGATGTCATGGGCAGACTTGTCGAAACATTGATTTCCGAGAGGATGCCGCAAGGAAAATATGTGAAAACATGGCTGCCATCAAAAGCGGCAAGTGGAGCATATTTTTATCGATTACAGGCAGGATCTTTTTCGGAGACGAAAAAACTTCTTTTATTGCGCTGAAGTGCTGGGTGGAAGGAAATCGAAGAATGCTGGAGAACTTAAAAAAAGAAGTCGTCGAAGCGAATAAGGAGCTTGTACGTTGCGGACTGATCACCCTGACGTGGGGCAATGCAAGCGGCATCGATCGCGCAGAGGGGCTTATGGTTATCAAGCCAAGCGGCGTTGATTACCATGAAATGAGCGCAAACGATATGGTCGTTGTAGATTTAGACGGAAAGATTGTCGAAGGGACGTTTCGTCCGTCGTCCGACACACCGACGCATCTTCGTTTGTATAAATCATTTTTATCGATTGGCGGCATTGTACACACACACAGCATGTATGCAACGATGTTTGCACAAGCGCATCGAGAAATTCCATGTTTTGGCACAACCCATGCCGATCACTTTCATGGTTCTATTCCCGTTACAAGAATTCTTACGAAAAAAGAAGTTGCGGAAGATTATGAAGGGAATACCGGTGTGGTGATTGTCGAGCGATTTAAAAACGTTGATCCTGTTGCAATGCCCGGCGTGTTAGTCGGCGGCCATGCGCCGTTTGCGTGGGGGCACGATGCGATGGATGCAGTGAAAAACAGTTTAATCCTTGAACGTGTCGCTCAAATGGCGATGGGATCACTACAACTCAACCAAACGCTCGCCGCGCTGCCGGCGTACATTCAAGAAAAACATTATCAACGAAAACACGGGCCAAACGCATACTACGGTCAAAAAAAATAAAAGGAGATTGATTATGCAAAATATTCCTCAAGTAAAACTTGGCATCATCGCGGTGAGCCGCGATTGCTTTCCCATCGAGCTTTCTCACAAGCGCCGGCAGAATGTCGTTGCGGCATGTAAGAAGAAAAATATTCCGGTCGTCGAAATCGAAACGATTATCGAAAACGAACGCGATATGCTCAAGGCAGTGGATGAAATAAAACAAAAAGGCATCAATGCGCTTGCCATCTATCTTGGAAATTTCGGACCGGAAGGGCCGACCACCATGCTGGCAGAACGATTTGATGGCCCGGTGATGTTTGTCGCAGCGGCAGAAGATACCGGCAAAGATTTGATCGGCGGGCGCGGCGACGCCTATTGCGGTATGTTGAATGCATCGTACAATATCGGACTGCGGAAATTGAATCCGTATATTCCAGAATATCCCGTCGGCGATCCGGAAGATGTTGCCGGCATGCTCGCCGACTTTCTTCCGATCGCGCGTGTGGTGCTCGGT
>DATKMP010000083.1:0-13617 GCA_035541775.1 Bacteroidota bacterium
CGTTCATCAAATAGAACATCGAAACAGAAATGAATTCACTTACACATCAAAATCTTTTACAACTTCTCAGCGCGCTTGCTGCATCGGGCAAGCGGTTGTATGCGCCGGTTCGAAAAGGGCAGAAAGTATTTTTCTCGGCAATCGGCGACGTGCAGCAGATTGTCTTCGATTATATTCAAACGACAGAATCTGCAAAAGAAGTTTTATTTCCCAAGACTGAACGTTTGATCTCGTTTGAATATCAGGGAAAAGAATTATCGGTCACCGATTATGCTGAAACAAAACCGGTGGAACATATTGTCTTTGGAACGCGTCCGTGCGATGCAAGCGCCATTGAGCGGCTTGCAGAATTTTTTAAAAAGGATATTCCCGATGCTCTTGTTGCCAATCGTAAAAAAGCTTTGACCGTCATCAGTGTGAGTTGTGTAAAAGCGGATGCAGATTGTTTTTGCACTTCCACGGGAACTTCCCCCGGCGATACAACCGGCAGCGATATTCTGTTGACGCCGATCGGTAACGATCAATATCTTGTTGAAGCGATAACAGAAAAAGGGAAAGCGATTGTCGAACAGCATAAAAATTTATTTGGTGCAGCGCCGTCAATAAAAAAAGAAGATGTGCTTACCAAAGTCGAGCAGGTCTTTTCGCACGAGGAAATTACGAAAAAACTTTCCAAAGCATTCAACCATGAAATCTGGAATGATGCATCGCTTCGATGTATCGGCTGCGGTGCGTGTGCGTTTGTTTGTCCGATGTGCACATGTTTCGATATTCAGGATGAAGGAACGGCAAAGAAAGGCGACCGCGTGCGGAGCTGGGATTCTTGCGGATTCTCGCTCTTTACGCTGCACACGTCGGGACATAATCCGCGGCACAATCAAAGCGAACGCTGGCGCCAGCGCGTGATGCACAAGTTTTCGTATCAGCCGGAACGATTGGAATTGCTTGGCTGTGTCGGCTGCGGACGATGTTCGCGCGCCTGTCCGTCCGACATGAATTTAAAAGAACAGCTCGTCGACATCAAAAAAACAGTCGAAGCTGTATAAATGTTCTTTTTCATAGATTCGTGAATCAACTTTTTGAAAATACTACTTTTGATCAGGAACATCTTCCTGCAACTCTGGAACAAGAATATTCACACTGCATATTCCGCAAATGCGATTTGACGAATGCGGGATTTCTATCAACACGGCTGGAAGATTGTACCTTCGATTCATGCAATTTATCGATGGTAAAATTCAATGGAACAGTCTTGAATGATATTCAGCTTGCGAATTGCAAAGTGGTCGGCGTGGATTTTTCGAAATGTTCGAAGATGGCGTTCTCGCTGAAGTTCGAAAACTGCATTCTTGATTATGCAATCTTTCATAAAAATAATCTGAAGAATTTTATGTTTACAGAATGCCGGATGAACGGAACGAGTTTTTTAGAAACGAATCTCACATCGGTAAAATTTATCCGGTGCGATTTAGAGAAAGCGGCCTTCGAACGTTCAAATTTAGAAAAAGCTGATTTCACCTCGTCTCGGAATTATACCATCAATCCCGAAACG
This sequence comes from Bacteroidota bacterium, assembly GCA_035541775.1. Lineage (GTDB taxonomy): Bacteria > Bacteroidota > Ignavibacteria > UBA10030 > UBA10030 > DATKMP01. The sequence continues at coordinate 1,553 of DATKMP010000083.1, forward strand.
AACAAGTTGAAGAAAACAAAATTTTCATTGCCGGATGTTGTCGGACTTCTGGGCAATCTTGATATTATTATCGAATAACAGAAAACATTATGTGCACAAAGAATACATACAATCCCTACTTGATGCGGATTGAAAAGATTACGAACGAAGCGCCGGGCGTTAAAACATTCCGGCTCAAGTTCACCAACGATGCAGATCGCGAAGCATTCAACTTTAAAGCAGGACAGTTTGCGGAATATTCTGTCTTCGGTGAAGGCGAATCGACATTCTGTATCGCGTCATCACCGACAAGAAAAGAGTATGTCGAGTGCACATTCCGCCAAGCAGGCCGTGTTACTTCTGCACTCGCGCGAAGAGAAGAAGGTGACATCATAGGATTTCGCGGGCCGTACGGAAGTACGTTTCCGCTGGAGCAATGGAAAGGAAAAAATCTTCTCTTCATTGCCGGCGGTATTGCCTTGCCGCCGATGCGCTGCGTTATCTGGAACGCTCTCGATCAGCGCGATTGGTTTAAGGATGTAACGATTGTGTACGGCGCGCGCACTGTTGCCGATCTTGTTTATAAAGATGAACTCGATGAATGGGCAAAACGTCCGGATGTAAAATTAGTGACGACCGTCGATCCGGGAGGAGAGACGCCGGAATGGAAAGGCAAGGTCGGTTTTGTTCCGAAAGTGTTGGAAGAGATTGCACCGTCGAGTGAAAACACGATTGCGATTGTGTGCGGTCCGCCGGTGATGATTAAGTTCACATTTCCGGTTCTGGAAAAATTAGGATTCACGCCGCAAACGATGTTTACCACACTCGAAAACAGAATGAAGTGTGGTGTGGGGAAATGCGGACGCTGCAATGTTGGTCCGGTATATGTCTGTAAAGATGGGCCGGTGTTTTCGTACGAGCAGCTGCAGCAGCTGCCGCCGGAATATTAATAAATCGCAAATCGCAAGTAACGAGTAACAATCTTCAAAGAATTGCTTTGAATCGTTTGAATTCTTGGCCATTGGAAACTTGTTTGTAGTTTTGACATCGGTAATCTGAATTTTTATTGGCTGTTTCTTTTTTACAAAAAATTATGAAGCACATCGAAGTACCTTCACACATAAAAGGATTAATTTTTGATTGCGACGGAACGCTCGTCGATTCTATGCCGCTGCACATGAAAGCATGGGAATATGCCATTACCAGCGCCGGCAGTCCGTGGAATTATGACTTTCTTTTTTCGAAAAAAGGCATGCAATCGAAAGATATTCTTGCGCTTTACAATTCTGAATTCAAGTTATCATTGAATGTGAAAGAGGTTGTTGCGAAGAAACAAGAATATTTTCGGAATCATTTTAAGGAGATGCAGGAAATCAGAATTGTGACGGATGTCGTTCGTCGTTACGCGGGAAAAATGCCGATGGCTGTCGCATCCGGCGGCTCACGCAGCAATGTCACGTTGCAGTTAGAAATTGCCGGCATCAGAAAATATTTTTCAGTCGTCCTCACGGCAGATGATGATGTCAAGCCAAAACCATCGCCGGATATTTTTCTGGAAGCAGCACGGCAGATCGGCGTAGAGCCGAAACTCTGTCAGGTTTTTGAAGACGGCGATATCGGACTCGATGCGGCAAAAGCAGCGGGAATGCTTGGAACAGATATCCGGCCGTATCTATAGAAAAAAAATTATTTCAGCAACAAAAGTTTTTTTGTTACTATTGCTCCATTTGCCGATAATCGGTAATAATAAATGCCAGATGGCAGATTGTTTCCATTAAATATTGTTTGATGTTCTCCCGCTTGCTGAAAATCTGAAACCAATTCCTGTATTTTCTGTCCCAAAGTATTATACACTGTTAAACGAACGTACGACTGTTGCGGAAGCGAATAACTCATGATTGTCGAAGGGTTAAAGGGATTTGGATAATTTTGTTGAAGTTGAATTTGCGAAGGATTGGATGGCGATAATGGTTTGACAGCATCTGTTGTTGAAACTAAATTTATTTCGTGGGATAAATATTGGTAAACAATATTATTTGTTATCAATGTGTCTGATTGTTTATACATACCATGTATATTGTCGCAATAATAATGGATAATATTCAATACTGAATTTATATGTGTTGAATCGAAGTCAACTTTCATTGATTGGCTGGCGATATTTGAAAATCGATATACAGGAACAGGAATTGGAGAATATAAAGAACGGCTTGAAAATGGAAATGACCAAACAAGTGATGAACAAGTTAATACATGATTTCCCTGATTGTTTTCATATAAAATACAAGTACTTGTATCCATTGTCCAGTACGTAGTATCTAATCTGTAATGGTACAATTTCGCATTTTGTATGATTGTCCATTGAATTGTTGAATCGGAATGAGAAAGAGAATCTTTAATGGTATAGGTGACTAAACCAGAATCAATATTATGATAACAAAGGAAACCAAGCTCTTGATCAATATATTCATATCGGTAATTATAAATATAATTTCTATTGATGTTCAGTGGAAATACATCATACAATGTTGCTGTTTGAGAAAATAATGGCGCTGCAACAAAAACAATAAGTGCATACAAGTTAACTATCTTCATAAAAAAAACACCTCCACCCAATCTATGTAATAGTATAAAGCAATGTGTAAATTCTTTATGGCAATGTCAAATTCTTTTTCTTCCACACAAGCCACATCAGCACAGCGATAAAAAGTAAGAGCGGAACAATAAACAAACTGCCTTCCGGCCCTGTCGCGCCGCCGCTCCAGAGAATATTCCCTTGTGGATGGACAGAAAACAAATGCCCTTGCACAATCTTCCCGCTGTCGGCAGTGCCCCAGAGATACGATTCGGTCCAATCCCACGCGCTGTGAAATCCAATTGCCCACCAGAGATTTTTTAAATACCAGAGACTGATACAAAAAACCAAACCGACAAGCGCTGCCGCAATGATGCCGACAGGCGATTCTCCTTTGTTCGCCAAATGGAGGCATCCGAACGCACAAGAAAAAATCAATGCACTCCACCAAAATCCGATGCCGCGTGTGAGCGTCGCCTGCAGATATCCGCGCATAAAATATTCTTCATACAATCCGACGAAAATAAATGCAATTCCCCAAGCAAAAGCATAGTGTACGGCGCTCCAGCCGAACAGTGTTTGCCCATCGAAATAAAGAAATCCGGAAAGGAACAATGTACCAACAAGAAGCGAAAGTGCTGCGATGCCGCACACACTGCCCAACACAAAATTTTTTATGCGCTGTGTTCCATTTAATCCGTACGAGATCAGCGGCTTGTGTTCGATGTATGCCATAACAATTGAAGCGCACAAAATTCCGAGAAAGCCGACAAGTTCTCCGACCATGGTCGAGATGGGCTGAGAATCGGAGAGAGGAATGTTGTTTTTCTCAAGCAGCATTTTTGCCGGAAAGAAAAACATCGCCGTGAAAATACCCATGAGGATAAAAAAAATGCCGATGCTCCAGCCGGCGCGAATGCCCTGTGCTCCGGTAAAAATGCGGCGAAGAAGGGAAGAAGGCGGCGTTAATTCGTCGTTCATAGATTTCCTTTCGTTTTTTAATGTTACGACCAGTGAATTTCAATGTTTCATTTTCACGGATTACTTTCTGCTGCATTGGAAGTTGCATTTTTTTCGCTGCTTGTGCAAAACTATTTTGTGTTTGTACGAAGTATATGAACAACACGACGGCGGAACGGATAAAGAAAAGGGAACTCTCTTAAAATCTCCGGTTGTTATACTAAAAACGTAAAAATGACTAGAAAGGATATTTGTATGACGATCATCTGTTCACTCTGGCTGCCGATTCTTGTTTCCTCTGTGGCAGTGTTTCTCGTTAGCTCCATCATTCACATGTTTTTGCCGTGGCACAAAAACGATTATCTGCCATTGCCGTCGGAGGAAAAAATATTAGAAGCCCTGCGTTCGTTTTCCATTTCTCCGGGGGATTATATGTTTCCGCGCCCTTCGTCGATGAAGGAAATGAAATCGACGGAGTTCAAAGAAAAGCAGGAAAAGGGTCCGGTCGGCGTCATCACATTATGGAAACACACGTCTATGTCGGGCAGCATGGTACTTTGGTTTCTGTTTTCCGTCGTCATCAATATTTTTGCAGCATATATTGCCGGGCATGCGCTCGTTGGCAAGCCAAGCAATCACGGCATTTTCCGTTACGTCGGTACGGCGGCGTTTATGGGGTACACGTTCGGTGTGTGGCCGATGTCCATCTGGTATCATCGTAAGTGGAGCACAACGATCAAAACAACAATAGACGGATTTATCTTTGCCGTTGTGACAGCGTTTGTTTTTATCTGGCTCTGGCCGTAGCCGTCCTGAATTTTTTTTACAACTAACGTTCCAGATAACTCTGTACAGAGTTTAGAAACGAAAAAGAATGCCTCCGGCAATCTGTAGAGAGTCATCCACTCCTTAAAAAATTCTCATTACAAGTTGCGGAATACGATATTCAACTTCAATACTTTAGCAAGTAATCGAATTGAATATTGTAAGGAAAAAACTGGGTCATCCAATTTTGAATTCATGGATCGGGAACGCAGCATCGCAAAAATTCCATCCATCAATGGAATGCTGTTCACAATAAATCATCCTCGTTAAGAATAGATTTTCTTGAATTGTATCCCATCGATACTCAGGAATGTACGAATTGCGGCCGATGTTTTTAGGAACATCGTCAGTTGTACTCTCGGTTTAAATTTTTTGCCGAATCCGGATTGTTCATATCGAATTGCTAGGATATAGAGCATCGCGCAAGCAAAACAATCTCTGGCGGCATAATAATTCTTGCCATTGACTTTCCACCTAAGTTTCTGTATCTTTTTCGACGCAAAATATAACAAAAACGGTATGATTTTTATCAAAATGAGAGTGTTTTGAGGTAATTTATGGCAACAACAGCAGATTTCCGAATTGGGATGGTTATTAAATATAACGGCGAGTTACACCGGATTGAAGAATACATTCACCGTACACCCGGCAACTTGCGCGCGTTTGTTCAAGCAAAACTGCGCAATTTAAAGAGCGGCCGCGTGACGGAAACACGCTATCGTTCCGGCGAAGAGGTGGAAGAAGTTCGCCTCGAACAAAATGAATATCAATACCTCTTCCATGACGGCGATAGTTATCAGTTTATGGATAAAAAAAGCTATGAACAAATCCCTGTTTCGGAAATGATGCTGGGTGAAGGCGCAAAATTTTTGAAAGAAGGCGAAACGGTGGTATTGAACATCGTGGAAGGCAATGTTGTCGGCGCAGAATTGCCGCACAATGTAGAATTGAAAGTGACCGAAACGGTTCCTGGTGTGAAAGGCGATACAGCCACCGGTGCATTGAAACCTGCAACGGTGGAAACAGGCGCAAGCGTCAACGTTCCACTGTTTATCAATGAAGGCGATATGATTCGTGTCGATATAACGACGGGCAAATATTTGGAACGCGTGAACAAATAACCTGCAACTTCATGACAAACAACGGATCAGAGGCGGCACCAACAAAGAAGGGAATGACGATGGACCTTTCCTATGTGAAAAAGATCATCAAGCTTGTCGAGCATAGCGAGATCGATGAAATAGAAATAGAAGAAGAAGGAAAAAAAATACGCGTTGCACGCAATCGCAAAGTGGAAGTTGTTTCGCAAGCTCCATATTCTGTTCCAGCCCAAGCGCCTGTTACACCTGCACCTGCAAGTGTGATGGTCGAAGCGCCGCACGTCGCTGCCGCTGCGCCTGAAAGCGGAAAGCAATTTCATGAAGTTCGTTCGCCCATTGTCGGAACATTTTATCGTGCGCCGGCTCCGGATGCCGAAACGTACACTGAAATCGGACAAACGGTAAAAGTGGGAACGGTGCTCTGTATTGTTGAAGCGATGAAGTTGATGAACGAAATCGAATCCGATGCCGATGGCACCATCGTAAAAATTTTGGTAGAGAACGGAAAGCCCGTCGAATATAACCAGCCGTTGTTCTTGATTGAAAAATCCTGATAAACGAATTTACACACTGACCGGTACCAACACTTGTTTAAAAAAATTTTAATAGCGAATCGCGGTGAAATAGCGCTGCGTGTAATCCGCGCCGCGCGTGAGCTTGGCATTAAAACTGTCGCCGTGTATTCGGAAGCGGATCATGACTCGTTGCATGTCCGATTTGCCGATGAAGCTGTATGTATCGGTCCACCGCCGAGCAAGGAAAGCTATCTCAATATTCCTCGCATCATCGCGGCAGCCGAAGTGACAAATGCTGACGCGATCCATCCCGGTTACGGATTTCTTTCCGAGAATGCAAACTTTGCAGAAATTTGTTCCTCGTCGGGAATTGCTTTTATTGGCCCGTCGGCAGAAGCCATTACGGCAATGGGCGATAAAGCGCTCGCGAAAGAAACGATGAAGAGAGCCGGTGTGCCGGTGGTGCCGGGCAGCGACGGCGTGATTGCAGACTTGAAGCAGGCGACTACGATGGTGCAGGAAATCGGTTTTCCTGTCATCATCAAAGCCACGGCAGGCGGCGGAGGGCGCGGAATGCGTATCGTACGTTCGGCCGAAGAATTGGAAAACGCCTATCTTACGGCGAGCCACGAAGCAGAAACTGCTTTTGCCAATCCGTCGGTGTATATCGAAAAGTATATCGAACGTCCGCGCCATGTGGAAATACAGATTATGGCGGATAAATTCGGAACAGTACTGCACTTCGGCGAACGCGATTGCAGTATTCAACGCCGCCACCAAAAATTGTTGGAAGAATCGCCGTCGCCCGCATTGACACCAGAACTGCGAGAAGCGATGGGCGAAGCAGCCATCAAAGGTGTTAAGAGTGTACATTATCTTGGCGCGGGTACGATCGAATTTTTGCTCGACGAAGATAAAAAATTTTATTTCATGGAAATGAATACGCGCATACAGGTCGAACATCCGGTGTCGGAAGAAGTTATGGGCGTCGATTTGTTGAAATTGCAGTTGCAAGTGGCAGCAGGCGAGCGATTGAAAAAAGCTCAAGCGAAGCCGCAATGGCATGCCATCGAATGCCGCATCAATGCGGAAGATCCGAGCACGAATTTTCGGCCAAGCCCCGGAAAAATTACCAGCTTGCATTTCCCCGGTGGCAACGGCGTTCGTGTAGATTCGCACGTGTATGTGGGATATGTCATTCCTCCGTATTACGATTCGTTGATTGCGAAATTGATCGTCAAAGGAAAAACGAGAAACGAAGCAATTGCGAAAATGTCCCGCGCGCTCGATGAATTTATTGTCGAAGGCATCAAGACAACGATTCCGTTCCATAAAAAGTTGATGCAAAATCCGCAATTCCAAAGTGGAATGTTTGATACGAAATTTATTGAAACATTTGCGTTTGAAGAGTAATTCTTGCACATTTTCACCGATAAAAAAGTGAGCAATGTTTGCAAACTGGAATTACCTCGATTTAAAGAAGTGAGGGTACTATGGAGTTTCCTGAAAATCTAACATACACCAAAGATCATGAATGGATCCGTGTCGAAGGGAATTTTGGCTGGATCGGAATTACCGAGTATGCGCAAGGAGAACTTGGCGATATTGTCTACGTGGAACTGCCTGCAGTCGGTAAAAAAATTGAGCAGGGAAAGTCGTTCGGAACGATTGAAGCCGTCAAAGCTGTATCGGATTTATTTGCGCCTGTATCAGGTGATGTTGCGGAAGTAAATCATGCAATACAAGACCATCCGGAATTAGTGAATAAAGATCCCTACGGGTCAGGATGGATTGTAAAAATCTCGGTGGCAGATGAAAGTCAACTCGGTGCCTTGTTGAATGCCGCGGCATACAAACAATTGATCGGGAAATAATTTTTACCGCGCAATTTTTTTACTGAAAAAATGGTTGGTACAAAATCGATCATGCGCAAAATGAAGAAAACGCTGTTTGATTGGCGCAATGATCGACGACGATGATGAACGAACGCGAACAAAAATATTCTGAGTTGCTGGATGTCGAGGAAATTTATGCTACTGTCCTTCAGCAAATTTCGGCGCGTTCGCGTGCCGATGTTGCGGCGATTTTCATGGTCGATGGTGCGAACAAGCAAGCACAATGGTGTGCCATTCAAGGCAATATTGTCTTTCGACCGGCGGACTCGTTTCAGCTTGATGCGGAATTACAGCAAGCGCTGCTTCAAGAGGGACCCCAGATATTTTTTCCCCAACGTGCCGAATTTCCTATCCCTTCCTCGCTGCAACAATTGGTGCAAGAGGAATCATTGCGCGCGGTCTGCATTGCACCGCTGCATACGGGTTCACAGCCGCAAGGAATGCTGCTGGCAGGGTACCGGCAGGAACAACGCGCACTCCCGAATGAACAGTATGAATTGAAGTTGCTTGCCAAGCAGTACGCGCTTCCAATTTTCACTGTAAAATTGTACCGTGAACTGATGCAGCGGGAAAAAGATATGGTCACACTTTCCACAGTTCGGGTCGCTGTGCAAGAAGAAGAACGCCATCGCATAGCACGGGAAATTCATGACGGACTCGGGCAAATGTTGACAGCGATCAAATTCAATCTCGAAATTCTGGAAGACACTATCAAAGCGACTGAAGAAGAACATGAACGTATTCGCGATATGAAAGAATTATTAGACAGCGTGATGAAAGAAGCACGCGAACTTTCGTACAATTTAATGCCGAGTGTGTTAGAAGATTTCGGGCTTGTTCCCGCGCTGCAACTGCTCACCGAACAGTACGGCAATAGGACAGGTATCAAGACAACATTTTACTCACACGGATTAACCGAGCGCGTGGATTCACAGATAGAAGTCGGCCTCTATCGCATCGCGCAGGAATCATTCAACAATATTGCCAAGCATGCTCATGCCACGGAAGTCAATCTCCAGATCCTTTGCCATGATACTGTTTTGCGAATGGTGGTTGAAGATAACGGCAGCGGCATGGTGTACCCGCAAACGCGTACAACGGGCAAAAGCGGTATCGGTTTGGTGAGTATGCGGGAACGCGCGGCATCGCTTGGAGGAACATTTATGATCGATTCAACGCTTGGAAGCGGAACGCTGTTGAGCGTGGAAATTCCCTTACTTACGGAGAAGGCATGAATAAAATACGAATTTTAATTGCCGACGATCATGCATTAGTGCGAAGCGGATTGATCAAGTTGCTGGAGCCGTTTAAGGAATTTGTCATTATTGGCGAAGCAAGCGATGGCGAGGAAGCGGTAGCCATGACCAAAAAAAATCAGCCCGATGTCGTGGTGATCGATTTATCCATGCCGAAACTTTCCGGGCTTGAAGCAACGAAACAAATTTGCAGTAGCATGCCTTCGGTAAAAGTACTGGTACTGACCATGCACGATAACGAAGAATATGTGTACCAAATTCTGAAATCCGGTGCGAACGGGTACATGCTGAAAGACAGCGGACGTGAAGAACTTGCTGCAGCGATTCGAGCAGTTGCGAAAGGGGAAAAATTTTTCAGCAAAAAAATTTCCGAATTAGTTCTTAATGCATATTTACAAAAAACGACCGCTCCTCACACGGCAATGACAGATGATGAAGACCTACCTCTTACAAAACGGGAGAAAGAAATTCTCTACTATATTGCCGAAGGATTGAGCAATGCACAGATTGCCGAACGATTGTTTATCAGTCCTCGCACGGTTGATACGCACCGTACCAATATTATGCAAAAGCTCGATATCCATGACGCGCCGAATTTAATCCGCTTTGCGCTGAACAAAAAAGATTCTCTCTCGCACTCATTCTAACTTTCGACCTCGTTCACTTATCGTTGTTGTGAAATAAGGTGTTCGATGATGACGGTCGATTGCGACCTGCAGGATATCGATCACTTTTTCAAATCTCCATAAAAGACATCTAACGATATTTCTGCTGTTGATAACATCTCCCCGTCTATTTTAACTTGCTTGATTTCGTTTCGCCGTATTTGTCTATGCAGTCAAGGCGGCACCCTCTGTCTTTTGTTCTGAATACGCGTCCTGCACTACTACGGTAATTCCCGTAGATTCTACGTAGAACGCAGTAATTTGGGAAATACGTTCTCCGCTTGATTTGTCCTTTGATCTTATTCCCTATTTTTCTGATGCAAAAAACCATATGTCCATCAATGGAAAGTGTGTTATGAAAAATATAAAAGTTCTGATTGCTGACGATCACTGCGATTTTCGACGCGTGGTTCACTCCTTTCTCAGCAAGTTGCCGAACATTTCTGTCGTCGGTGAGGCGAATGACGGCACAGAAGCGATTGCGCAAGTCGAGAAACTCATTCCCGATGTAGTATTGATGGATATAGCAATGCCGCGGATGAACGGATTAGACGCAACGCGCATCATCAAACAGCGATGGCCGGAAACAAAAATTTATATTGCCACCTCTCATGACGATCCTGTGTACCGATTAAAGGCGATCGATGCAAAAGCGGATGGATTTATTTTGAAGTCAGTTCTGAAGCCGTCGCTGGAAGCGACCTTTTGTACTTCGCTGGCGCCGGTTTCTATCGAGATGCCGTGTGTAGAAAAAAATGTATCAAATGAAATTTTATAAGGAGAATCACCATGCAATCACTCAAAGTTTTGCTGGCAGATGACCACGAAAGTTTTCGTCGGATTCTGGCGGCGTTTCTCAATGCGCAATACGGCATTGAGGTCGTTGGCACGGCAAGCGACGGTATCGATGCTGTTGCCTTGACGGATAAACTGCGCCCCGATATCGTATTGATGGATATTCACATGCCCAAGAAGAACGGTATTGAAGCGACGGTGGAAATAAAAAACCGGTGGCCTTCGATAAAAGTATTTATGCTCTCGATGGATCCGGGAGAATTTTATCGCCGCAATGCGCAACTGTTTGCCGATGGTTTGATCGCAAAAACGTCGATGAAGAGCGCTTTGTTGACTGTTCTTGACAGCGAACAGCAATCCCATGTCGGTTCTTTTGCCGGAAATGTTGCGGCAGCATGATAACACAAAGATATTTCATCTTGAGAACAATGTTTGACTCACAATGTTGAAAAAGAAATCTCACATATCGCATTTATTCATCGAGGTACTAACGATATCGGCACTTATTGTCACATTGAGTGCGACAGCTTTGAGTGCCACAAGAACTGCCTCAGTAACTGGGAACTGGAGCGCCACAGCGACTTGGGGCGGTGCTGCTGTTCCGACAGCGGCAGACGCTGTTATTATTAACAGCGGAGTCACAGTTACAGTTGATGCTGCAGCGACTTGCCTGAGCGTAACAAATAATGGAATTCTGACATTCACAACGTTCGGAATGACAGTTGCTGGGCCATGGATAAACAACGGAACTGTTAATGTAGGTACAGCTACTGTTACTTTTAATAGCGCAACAGCAGCCATCAATGCAGGAACGGGTAATGCTAATTTCTATACTATCGCTACTGCAACGACAGCTACTACGTTGACCATCAATACACCGGTCACAGTTGCAGGAAGTCTTACTCTTAATGGAACTGCCGTTAGTAATACGATCACCATTGCCGGCAGTAATTCCATCACTGTCACAGGGACAACAAGTATTCCGCGGCCAACCACAAGCGGAGTATCCACGATTGCTGTTGGTGCCGGAACATTATCGACAGCTACACTCACTCTTTCTGGTACAACCAACGGGCGAAACACGGTCGTGACCGTTTCAACAGGAACAGTCACGGTTACTGGGAACTTTACTGGTGCCGGTACTATTAATCCGGGTGGTTCGGTGTTTACATTTACCGGTGCCGGCACGTTGAACGTTGGCGGCACGGGAACGAATGCTATTCCCCAAAGCACGACTGCATGGACGTTCACCCCCAGCACGGGCACGGTCAATTTCAATGGTGCTAATCAGACCGTTGGAGCAAACACGTTTAATAACCTTACGTTTTCTGGCAGCGGCGCAAAAACAATTCCAACAGGAACAACAACGGTCAATGGAATATTCTCTATTGAAAATGGCGCTAATGCAAATACATTTACCGGAACACTGGCGTATGGCGCAAATGCAACATTACAATATAATACATCATCAGCCAGAGCCGTCTCCACAGAATGGATTAC
>DATKMP010000084.1:0-25126 GCA_035541775.1 Bacteroidota bacterium
ACAACCGGCAAAAGAATGGCATTCAGCACTTGCGTCCAGATGGTGATGGCGATCAGCGGAGCACTCGGAATTAAAATAATTCCCATTCCCACCGAAATGATAATCGTGAACAGGACATAAAACTGCGGCGCTTCGCTGAATTTTTTATCGATGCCGGCTTCGAAGCCGAATGCCTCGCAGACGTAGAATGCGGTCGCAAGCGGGAGAATGGCGGCGGAAAAAATCGATGCAACAAATAATCCGAACGCGAACAACTGTGCGGCCAATGCGCCGGCAAGCGGCTTCAGTGCAGCGGCGGCATCACTCGCTTCATTAATTTGTATGCCGTTCACATGCAGTGTTGCCGCGCATGCAATCACAATAAAAAATGCAACAACGATGGTAGCAATGCATCCCAGCAGAACATCCCAGAGCGTAAATTTGTAATCGCTCATCTTTAGTCCCTTTTCGATGACCGATGATTGCATATAAAATTGCATCCAGGGTGCGACCGTTGTCCCGACTAAGCCCAAAACGGTGGTGATATAGCCGTAATCGAATTGAATCGTCGGTGTGACCAATGCTGCGCCGATCGTTCCCCAATCCGGCTTCGCAAGTACGGCAGACACGACGTAAGAAAGTAAAAAAACGCTGAACAAAAGAAAGATGCGCTCGGCAAATTTATAATTCCCTTTCAACACCAGTACCCACACAGCAAGAGCGGCAAGCGGTACGGAAATATATTTGCTGACGCCGAAGATGTTCATGCTGCCTGCGACACCGGCAAATTCTGTTGCTGTGTTGCCGACATCGGCGACAAGCAGGAAAATAAAAATATAAAACGTAATGCGGACGCCGAAACTTTCGCGAATCAAATCGGCAAGCCCTTTGCCGGTAACAATTCCCATGCGTGCATTCATCTCCTGAACGGCGAGCAGTGCGACGAACGAAGGAATGAGCGTCCATAACAATTTGTAGCCGTACACCGCGCCGGCAACGGAATACGTGGTGATTCCGCCGGCGTCGTTATCCACACTGCCGGTAATAATGCCGGGGCCAAGGATGCTGAGAAAAATAATGATGTTGCGTAAGGCAGGATGTTCTTTCAAGCGTCGGAAAAAGTTCATATCACACCGTTTCTTCTTCTTTCATTTCCGGATACAGCGCAGCGACGGCATCACGGTACGTCACAACACCTTGCATACGATGTTCATCATCTACAACGGGAATAGCTTCAAAATTATATTTAAAAAACAACTGCGCCACACGCCGTATGCGCGTATCCAGTTCGACAGACACCGGCTGGTCCGTCATGAAATCGGCGACCACCATGGTTGGATCGTTCATCAATACATTGCGCACGCTCACGACGCCTTTCAAACGCTCTTGTTCATCCAACACAAATGCGTACCGATATACTTCCGTTTTTTCACATTCGATACGAATGCGATCCAGCACGGTGGCCGCCGTTTCTGTCGTTTTTGCCGTGATAAATTCCGTGTTCATGATACTACCCACACTGTATGTCGAAAGACGCGAAAGGTCTTTCAGCTCCGCAACTTTTTCTGTCGGCAGCGCTGCATAGACGGCGTGGCGTTTTTCTTGGTCGATTTCGTCGAGCAAGTCCACCGCTTCGTCCATTTGCATTTCGTTGATGATCGGTGCAAGATTTTGCGACTCCAGCGATTCTATGATCTGCAAACGATTTTTGAATTGCATTTCTTGCAGCGTTTGCGCTGCAGTAAAATAATCCAGCGATTCGATCAGCGCCGTGCGTTCATCGGTGCCGAGGTCTTCTAAAATATCGGCAAGGTCGGCCGGATGAATTTCCGACAACTTCGATGCATCGGTTTTCATTTCAACTGACGCAAGCACAGAGGTTGTTGACGTCGGCTGAACATTTTTCCAAGAAACAAATTGGTCTTTCAGGTCGCGGTCGGTAACCCAGCGAAACGCCGAATTGACGGGCTTTAAAAATCCAAGCCGGCGTAAAATGCCACGCATCCCGATATCGATATGCACGACCCACAAGTTCGTACTTTCTTTTGCCTTATCTTCGATAAGCAATTGCAGATCATTGACACGAACAACTTTGTAACCGGTGGTGGAAATAATTTGTTTATCGAGAAATGTTTTACACAGTAGAATTTCATTTTCGGATGCATGTGTCGGCGGGGTGGCGGCTTCCATCGAATCATCGACGCCCAAATGCTCTTTAAAAACAATACGCTTCACCGTGCTCCACGGCATATACACAAATTGTTTTTTCGTTGAGGCAAACGGCCCCGTTTGCATTTGCACCATCAAACCGGTAACGCGCGGATACACCTGCGCGGTGGAAGCAGCAAGGTCAACCACTTTTCCAATGCGTTTGTTGTCGCTTAATCGCAGTACCGGCAGATGAAGAAATTCACTGAGGTACGAAAATTTTACGATTTCCAAAGACACGGGTTCTCTCCTTTACCGTTGTTGCGTCGGCAATCCCGAAGAAAGTCAATGCAGTTTTGTATCCACACGCTGAAGCGAGACGACCATTCACCATTTCGTATCGTGCAGCCACCGTGGTTCCCTTCGTGTGAATCTCGTACGTGTGCGCTGTTCAGATCAGCGCGATGATTTAAAGAAAAAATAAACAATCTTTCTAAAGAAACAAGAGCATGCAGAAAATATTTTTATTAATTTTTTTGAGAAAAAAATAATAAACAGCTTATTCTGTTGATAGTTCTCAATATCGAACAGTCGTTTTTCATTTTTTCTCCGTAGCTTTGCTTCGAAGAATCTCTTATCTTTCATATGCAATAAATTTGTTGAATCAAGGAAAAAGAGCGATGGCAAATCACACGGCGATACCGTTCCGCACCATAGCATTAGAATTATTCGAGACATACGAATCGTTTAAACTTCCCGCAATCGCCTCGCGGCGGTTCACACAAACGGAACTGCTTCAATGGCTGGAACCGTTTAATACATGCGGCTTGTATCAGAAAACAGAACTTGGATTTTCCGGCGAGCACCGCCCGCTTTCTCTTTACACTATCGGAAGCGGCAAAACCAAGGTGATGCTCTGGTCGCAAATGCATGGCGATGAATCCACGGCGACGATGGCGTTATTGGATATTTTCAATTTTTTTCTTAACAATCCCCAACATCCTATAACTATCGCGGTCAAAGAATCTCTCGCGTTGCTTGTCTTTCCCATGGTAAATCCCGACGGTGCGGAACGATTTACACGGCGCACCGCGCATGGCATCGATATGAATCGCGACGCGCTTGCATTGGAAACGCCTGAAGCCCGCATCTTAAAAGAAGTTCGTGATGAGTATCAACCGGAGTTCGGATTTAATTTGCACGATCAGGGCTCGCGTTACTCGGTCGGCACCACCAGGCATATTGCCGCGCTTGCGTTGCTTGCGCCTGCATTCGATGAATCTCGTTCCGAAAACCTCGTGCGTACACGCGCAAAACATCTTGCGGCAACGTTTGCACAAATTCTTGAACAATTTATTCCCGGGCACATTGCAAAGTGGGACGATACCTTTGAACCGCGTGCGTTCGGCGATAACGTGCAGCGATGGGGAACAAGTACCGTGCTGGTGGAATCCGGCGGCTGGCAAAATGATCCGGAAAAATTCTTCATCCGAAAATTAAATTCTGTCGGACTGCTGACATCGCTTTACGCCATCGCTACAAATCAATATCAACACACCGACACAACGCTCTATGAACAGATTCCGTTCAACACCCAACTTGCTTGCGACCTCATTATTCGTCATGCCCAGTTGAAAGCAAACGACCATGTGCAGTCACTGCATGTCGATATCGGCATCAACTTCGAAGATGTCATAAATCCGCAAACGCAGGCGCTGGAAAAAATAGCGACCGTTGCCGAACTCGGCGACCTTCGCACGTTTATCGCGCTGCAAGAACAGGATGCGCGCGGCGCAGCACTCGATGCTTCGTTGGCACGGCTCAATCAACAGTTTCCGGCAGAAAAAATTCATTCGCTTCTCCGTCGCTCATAAAATTGCTGCACTTCGATTTGCGCCACTGATTCCTTTTTCCTACTTTATAGTTGTGAAGAAGACATTCGTACATACTACCATGAGTGTGCCGGGGAAGATGAACATCATCATCCGTCGTGGATTGCCGTATAGTCTCTCTTATTCTGGAGCGATGCGGTGAGGATGGTATGGCGGAAAAACACATTATCCCCGATTCTCCGGTTCCATCAAAAGCACTTCTAAAACGTCAACAAGAGTTTGAGGCAGATGTAATTCCGCACAAAGCCGTTCTGTATAATTTTGCACTGCGGACAACGGGAAACGCCGACGATGCAAAAGATTTGCTGCAGGAAACTTTTTTAAAAGCATTTCGCTTTTGGGACAAGTACGAAAAAGGCACCAATGTGCGCGCGTGGCTCTTCCGCATCATGAAAAATTCCTACATCAACCGGTACCGAAAAGAAACACGAGAACCCGGTATGGTGGATTATGAGGACATTGAAAATTTTTATGATTCGATCCGCGATGAAGCGACCGATTCCAATGACTTGCAGCGGCGGATGTACAGCAACATGCTGGGCGATGAAGTGACGGAAGCGCTTCAATCGCTGCCCGGAGATTTTCGTACGGTAGTGATTCTTGCCGACATCGAGGGATTGAGTTATGAAGAAATAGCGGATTTTCTCAATTGTCCGGTGGGTACGGTACGCTCACGGCTGCATCGCGGCAGAAAAATGCTTCAGGATAAATTGCATGATTACGCGCAGGATATCGGTATTCTTAGTGGCGACGATCTGATAGATTGACCTACCGGATATTTTTTCTCCCCCTCAAAAAAATCGTATCAGACGCCCAAGAACAAACGCTGTCCAAGCAGTATGGGCAATTGTGCGGCAATAATTTTTTTTGAAGCGGTTTCGATATCGTACGAAGCACGAAAATTTTGGTACGTCCACGTTGCGCTGTCAAATATCCCGAAACTCAATTGCGGATTTCTATCACGCGGTTGCCCGATGCTGCCGACATTAATGAGGTAACGTTGGCCGTGTGCAATCGAATGTTTCTGTCCATCGATGGAAAAGATTCCCGGAACATGGGTGTGTCCGATGAAACAAATCGGTTCAGAAAAACTTTGCAGTGCAAGAATGGCGTCCCACTCGTTCACAAGATATTCCCATGACGAAGGATCGTTCGGCGATGCATGGACAAAAAAAAGATGTTCGTACGAAACGGTCAACGGCAGGGTGCCTAGAAATTGAAGATGGTTCTCGGTCAATTGATTGCGTGTCCAGAGGGCAGCCGTTCGTGCTAGCTCGGTGAAAGATTCGCTAAAGGCAATATTGATTACGGCAGCTTCATGATTTCCTTGAAGAATGAACCGGCATCGCTGGCGGACGAGCGAGAGGCATTCATTGGGATTTGCACCGTATCCCACTATGTCGCCCAAGCAAACAATATCATCAACCGTTTGTCCATCGATGATGTGCAATGCAGCGGTGAGCGCTTCAAGATTGGAATGAATATCGGAAATAACTGCGATGCGCATTATAATTTTCGACAAATACATTCCTAAAGTAGAAAATCCTTTGTTCGGGTGCAACGATTGCCTTCCATGAAAAGGAGCATTATATTGATTGCACACTTGCGAAAAGAAAACGGATGTCCGGCACGCGCG
Source organism: Bacteroidota bacterium (assembly GCA_035541775.1). Taxonomy (GTDB): domain Bacteria; phylum Bacteroidota; class Ignavibacteria; order UBA10030; family UBA10030; genus DATKMP01. The sequence goes on from DATKMP010000084.1 coordinate 5,656, forward strand.
AAAAAAAAACTATTGCAGTCAGTTCTGTCATCGCGGCAGTATTTTTGACTTCATTTAAACTGGGGGTCGGACTCTGGACTAACAGTCTTGGCATTCTTTCGGAAGCGGCACATTCAGGACTCGATCTGCTTGCCGCCATTGTGACGCTTGTTGCTGTTTCCTATGCAGATCGTCCCGCCGATGAGGATCATCCGTACGGCCATGGCAGATTGGAAAACATTTCTGCATTAGTTGAAACGCTGCTACTCGTAGCAACATGCGCATGGATTATGTTTGAAGCCGTCGAGCGATTACTGATGCACACCCATCATGTGGAAACAACGGTGTGGAGTTTTATCGTGATGGGAACATCGATTGCGATCGATGTGAGTCGGTCGCGTGCGTTGTATCGTGTGGCGAAACGAACGAACAGTCAGGCGCTCGAAGCGGATGCGCTGCATTTTTCCAGCGATGTATGGTCATCGCTTGCAGTTATTGCGGGATTGATCTTTGTGTGGATGGGGTATCCAGAATTCGATGCCGTCGCAGCGTTGTTGGTTGCTGTTGTCGTATTGTCGGCAAGTTATCGGTTGGGAAAACGTGCTATTGATGCATTGATGGATCGCATACCCAAAACACTTTTTGAAAAAATCCAGAATACCATCCAGACGGTGGAAGGCGTGGAAGAAGTTCGCAGCATGCGGATTCACTCCTCCGGTTCACATTATTTTATCGACACGACCGTTGCCATCGAACGCACGCTGCCGTTTCAAAGTGCGCACGCTATTATGGACCGAATTGAAAAATCTGTGCGGGAGATTGAATTATCTGCCGATGTCGTGGTGCATGCAGAACCGTTTGAAAGCGCCGGCGAAACTGTTCTCGATAAAATTCGGATGATCGTGGTCAATGCCGGCTTGCGCCCACCGCACAATTTGGAAGTGCACGTAACGGAGGGAAAATATTTTATCGATTTCGATATTGAATATCAAAAAGGATTGTCGTTTGCAGAAGCACATGAAATTGCAACGACGATTGAAAAACACATTCAACAGAAATTGTCGCCGGTCGGTAAGGTCACGATTCACATGGAAGAAATTGAAATAGCAGAACATTCGCTGATGAATGTTACGGAAACCGAACTGCAATTATCTTCCGGCATTCGTACTGCTGTCGAGCAGCACCCAGATGTTGCTCAATGCATCGATCTGACGTTGCTGCAAGAAGGCATGAAATACCATGTTGCATGCACGTGCCGAATCGAAAAAACAAAAACATTGGATGAAGTGCATCAAATTATTTCAGAGGTAGAAGCGAATTTGTTTCGGCGCTTTAAACAAATTCGCCGGGTCACGATTCATGCAGAACCGAAATAACCCGGCGCTTGAAACTTCTCCGTACACCAGTATCTTACATCGTATAACCCGTCTCACCATGCTGGCTGAGATCGAGTCCTTCTTGTTCATCTTCATCCGCCACGCGGATACCCATGGTTTTATCTAATACTTTCAAAATAATCCATGTCAGTGTGAATGAATAAACCACCGATACCAGCACACTTAACGCTTGTGCGCCGAGCAGCGATACGCTGCCAAAGATCAATCCATCGGCACCGGCAGCATTGATTGCCTTCGATGCAAAAATTCCTGTCGCTAATGCCCCAAAAATTCCGCCAACACCATGCACACCAACGGTATCAAGCGAATCATCGTATCCGAGTTTGTTTTTCAGCGTGATACCATAATAACATACAAGACCAGCAGCAAACCCGATAAGAAGTGCTGACAACGGCCCGACATAACCGGATGCAGGCGTGATGGCAACCAAACCTGCGACGCATCCAGATGCTGCGCCGAGCATGGTTGGTTTGCCGCGCATTTTCCATTCGATCAATGTCCATGAAAATGTTGCGCTTGCTGCGGCAATATGGGTCGCAAGAAATGCCGATGTTGCAAGTGCGCCGGATGCGAGTGCACTGCCGCCGTTAAATCCGAACCAGCCGAACCACAGCAATGCTGCGCCCAGCACGGTCATCGTTAAGTTGTGCGGCGGCATGTGTTCATGCCCGTACCCGCGCCGCTTGCCGATGATGAATGCAGCGGCAAGAGCGGAAAGTCCAGAACTGATATGAACGACTAATCCTCCGGCAAAATCCAGAGCGCCCAGATTTCTCATCCAGCCGCCGACACCCCACACCCAATGTGCAAGCGGTGCATACACAATGGTGGACCAGATGAAGAGAAACACGATGTAAGTTGAAAATTTAAATCGCTCTGCAAACGCACCGGTAATAAGCGCAGGAGTAATCACGGCAAACATCATTTGAAACGCCATGAATGCTTGGTGCGGAACGGTCGGCGCATAATCAGGATTGGGCATTAATCCGACGCCATTCAAACCTGCCCATGAAAGATCGCCGATGAGATGATGCACATCGGGGCCGAAGGCAAGACTGTATCCGATCAACACCCATTGAATGGTAACAACACCGAGTGCAATAAAACTTTGCATAATGGTTCCCAGCACATTTTTACGTCGCACCATGCCGCCGTAAAACAACGCCAGTCCTGGTGTCATGAGCATAACTAATGCAGTTGAAATAAGGAGCCATGTTGTGTCGCCAGTATCGATTCTCATAACGCACCTTCTCCTGCTTCTTCGGTTCTCACACGCACGGCATCGTCAACGGGAATGACGAAGATTTTTCCGTCGCCTACGTGTCCGGTTTTTGCCGATTTGACGATGGCAGAAATTGTTGCCTCGACCTGATGATCTGCAACGATAAGTTCAAGTTTTATTTTTGGAAGGAAATCGACTTTATATTCTGCACCGCGATACACTTCCGTATGCCCCTTTTGTCTTCCAAACCCCTTGACTTCGGTGATCGTCATCCCTTTGACGCCGATCCCCAACAACGCTTCTCGCACATCGTCAACTTTGTGCGGACGAATAATGGCCTCGACTCTTTTCATTTTTCTCCTTGAAAAAAGATGTTTGTACTTTATTTATTAAACTATACCGTCATATATGGTTTAATAATATATGTAAAAAAGCCGAAATGTCAAAATAATTATTTTATAGAAATGTAGAGGGCGATTGTTTCTCTACGGTTTTTACCATGACACGCAGAATTCGATAATCACCGGACCATTCCTTTTTTATTGTTCAATAAATAACATGACATAAAATTTAGAGTCAAAATTTTATTCTTTAATCCAGACTGTATGGCCGGTATAAAGGACCTCTTTGCGCGGCCGCTTCTCGATTGCAATGCCATCGCCGGAATTTTCGTGAACGAACACGACGGCAATTTTTCGTTTCTCGATCATGCCGGCGAATGCCCCTTCGCGCGTACCGATAATGAACGTCTTTGTTTTTTCGTTCCATGAAAATGGAATCATGGAATAGGCGCCATGCTCGTAATGAAAATTATCGTTTTCATCTTCGTATAATGCGAAGGAACCGTCTGCCCCCGGATACACGCGCACTTCAAGCATGCCGTTTGTTTTTTCTTCTGCATATTGAATGAAAGGGCCCATCGGAACAATGGAACCTGCTTTCACAAAGAGCGGAAGTGTTTCTAACGGAGCAGCTGTTTCAATTGTTTGATCCGGCGCATAGGTTTTTCCCGTCCAGAAATCAATCCAGCCGCCGGAAGTTTTTGGCAGGTACACTTTTCTCGATATTGCATGCTGCTCGACAACGGGAGCAACTAAGAATGCATTGCCGAACATAAATTGATCGGTGATATTGTACACTTTTGGATCGGTTCTAAAATCCATCACTAACGGACGATAGATCGTATAATTGTCCAACGTAACTTTGGCGCCAAGCGAATAGATATACGGCATCAACCGGTAACGGAGATTTGTGTACTTCGTCAGAAGTGCAACAGTAGTGCTGTCGTAATTCCAGAATTCCGTATTTCTGCATCCGTGTACACGGAGGATCGGCAAAAATGTTCCGTACTGGTACCAGCGCACGAGCAATTCGGGATATTCCGGCGAGTCGACAAATTTATAGGGAACAAAACCGCCGATATCCACGGTCCAGTACGGCAATCCGGTTATGCAGTAATTCAATCCTGCAGGAATTTCTTTTCGGTACGTATCCCAATCCGGGCTTACGTCGCCATTCCAAGTTGTCGCTGCATATCGTTGCTGACCAACGAAAGATGATCGCGTTAAAATATACGGCCGCTTGTCGCTGCCGGTGGAACGCTGTCCTTCGTACACTCCTTTCTTCGACATAAACGGATACGCATTCAAATACCGATTGCCGGTTCCCAGCGCCGTATGCGCTTTGGAAAAATCATACCCCCATTCCGGTTCCGATGCATCCATCCACCAGCCGTCGAAGCCGAGCTTGAAGAGCCGGTCGTTCATAAAATGCCAGAATAATTTTCGTGCTTCGGGATTGAACGGATCGTACGCTGCATTCGGCGCTTCATTCGGCATTGCCACGCCTTCGGTGCTTCGGCTCCATGTTTCCTGCAAGCCGAGTAAATATCCTTTTGTGTTCATGCTGTCATACAAATCAACGCCTTTGTTAAGCCGCGGCCACACCGAAATAATCGTGTGAGCATGTTGCTCGTGGATATGATCGACCATCGCTTTGGGATTTGAATAACGAGCCGTGTCGAACCGATGCGAGCCCCACAAATTATCGGGAAACAACGGCCAATAATCGGCATCCTGCACAACGACATCGAGCGGTATTTTTCGCGAACGGTACCCGTCGATGATGTTCTGAATACTTGTCTGTGTCTTCCAGCCGTAATGACTCATAAATAATCCGTACGCCCATTTGGGATACAGCGGTGCTTTCCCCGTTATCGTCCTGACACCCGAAACCACTTGATCCGGTTCCGGCCCATAAATAAAATAATAGTTGATTGCGTCAGCGATATGCGATTTGAACGACATCTGTCCCGCCATCTTCGGCGCCCTGCAGGAAAGCGCAAGCTGGCTCAAAAAATGATTATCCGTTTTTGTCGATTCACCTGTCCACGATAACCGTGCGGAAGCTCCGCCGCCATTTTGATAATATTCAATCTTAATGTCGTACGTTTTTCCCGAATCAAGATCCATCATATAGTTATCAATCTCCGACGAACGGTCTCTCCAGCTATCGACAACTTTTTTTCCATTGAGGTACATACGGACGCCGTCGTCGGTTGCGACATCAATCGATGCATTCTTGATCGTTACGGACGGAATCAGTGTTCCCGTCCACCGGACGGAATATTCTTCTACTTTAAATCCCTTCAGCGGAGGAGCGCTGCTCCAATCAAAATCAATCACGGAATCGATACGCACAAACGCTGGTGTGCCTTGCAAGTTCATATTGGAAAAATATTCGCCTTTCAAGCCATGTGCGGCCGTACTATCGCTGGCAGGAATTAAAAATTTTGAGCTGATGACAGGATGAATCTGTTTTGCCAGATTTTTAATGTTGATGGAATAGGTTTTACCTGCTTCAAGGTTTGTGCTCATGACCGAAGGCGAATAGCCAACGCCAGCAACAAGGCGGAAAATTGTTATTCCGTTCAAGGTCACTTCCATCGGCACGGAACCGGGCCGGTCGAGAACGAAGGTATATATCCCCGAAACATCGGGCGTAAATTCTGTACCGACATTGTTTTCGTCGATGTTATGCAGCTCGATGCTTTTTGTTTCCGGATTGAATTCTGTGAATGAATAATTATCCCAGAACAATCCGTATCCTTTGTTTGAAACGATCACCGGACTTGCAATCGCGGTATTTTGCTGCTTCATCCGCATGTGGGCGTTTTTCCAATTCATCACATCGAATTGATACTGGCCAAGCCCGAAGATTGCTTCATCCTCCGGCGACGTGAACATTTGTTCCACGACCCATGCGGTATCGCCTGGAGAATTCGCGTTCTCAAATATTCTTCCGCCTTTTTGTTCGGCGAGGAGAAGATGGCCGTTCGTATCGAAAAATGTTATCGCACCGTCGGCTTTGGCAATCTTGACAACGATCTTCGATGTCTTCAGTATATACTCGGCCGTTGATTCTTTCAAAACAAATTTTCCCGTCGGTTTAAAATTATCTACTTCCGACAAACTTTTTCTCCACGGAAGTTCTTTGGTCGGCGAGGCGATCACTTGCACAAGGGCTTCGGATAGTACACGGAGTTTCAGCAACCGATTCGAGAGTTCAAAAACAACGCCGTCTATTTTTTTTGAACAATGTTGAATTTGTGCTTGCATTGCTGACGCGGAAACGATGATACAGATTCCTATGAGAACAACCTTCTTCATTTTTTTTCCTTTAGCCAAAAGATAAAACAGCGTATCGGTATAAACAGAATCCGATAAGGGGTTATATAGTATCGAATGTCTTTTTGATATTCAAGCAATGATTACCATAATATGATTTTTGTTTTTGGGTTGAATAGAGAGGAGCGATGTAAGAAGTGAAAAATTTTCTAAGTGAAAAATCATGGAATGGGTGGTTTGAGCAGCGTTTTTGTCACTGCTCACCAATAAGAAGAAAAAAAGTTCGAATAGGAATATTTCTAGATCCGGCGGTTAAATTTTTTCGCACTGTTCGGCAAGCAGCCAACCCACCTTGCCGTCGGCAAGTGTAATTTTGACCCAATCGCCAACTGCATCAGTCAATTTTACTTTCAGGCCTTCGTGAATCACGAAGGCATCGACACTGCGCGCATCCGGCGAAGATTTTGCGGTTACCACTTGTGCGGTGATGATTGCTTGATCCGATGAAGTATCCTGCAGCGATTGAATGCCAAGCATGGCGCCCCACAGAACGACGGAAATAAAAACGATCAGCAAGGCAATGCGCATTGCGCGGACAAGTTCCACGGAACGCACAAGAGCAATGCCAGCAAGAATGCCAAACAGCACCATCCAGCTTGCAAGAAAAAATCCGCGAACCACAACAGGAGCAACCAACGAAGCGACGGTTCGCATCCATTGAATAAGAAATAAATCCGGCACCGGTTCTATGCGGTCGGGCGTTTTAAGATAGAGGAGTCTCAAATTATGTTCGATGTCGGCATCATGCGGCCGCAGGCGTGCCGCACGCTCGAAAGCAATGATGGCGGGCGCTAATTTGCCGCATCGATAATATGAATCGCCTAAATTATAATAGACATCGGCGTTCACAAAACCCTGCTGCAAAATACTGTCGTAATTTTTTGCCGCATCCTGAAAATTGCCGGCGCGGTACAGATCGTTGGCTTGAAAAAATAGTGTGTCCGGAGCTTGCGCATGCAACGAATTCATTCCCGAAAACAGCAACATCAAACAGAAAATAAATCCGGCAGTGTATAGGGACCGAAGATTCTGTTTCATATCTTCATCTTCTTTCCGAACGATCGCTCGATGCCGTTGATAGCATTTGCGGCCAGATCGATCAATTCTTTGCGTGCTTCGGCAGTATCGGTGCCGGGAGCGTAGCGAGAAAATTCTGCGCGCTCGGTACAGGTTTTCAATATTTGCAACACTTCATCAGAAACGCCATGCCGTTGCAATCGTTCGATTGCCTGCTCCATTGCAAAGTTCGCTTTGGAAATTCGGAGTTTGTGTTCAAGATATTCCGAGAGCGCTTTCAAAATTTCTGCATTATAACTTTCTGCGTTGCCCTGTTCCAGCAGCAGTTTGGCTTTCTTCAATCGTTTTGTCGCTTCGCGTCCTGCGGTTTCGAACAACAGCTTCGGCATGTCGCCGTAAATTTTTTCCATTCGGCGGCGATACACCCACGCGCCGATAAACATACATGGCGCAAATATCAATCCCGCAAAAAACCAGAAGTGCGATGCAGTATCTTCCGCTCGCTCTAGTCTTCCTGCAGCAAGTTTGATGAAACGAATGTCTTCGCCTAACAATTGCACGTCTTCTTTTGCTGCGATACTTGTTCCGGAGGATGAAAAATCTTTTCCGGGCAAAATGGTGAATTCAAATTTTGGAGACCGGAGCGTGACGTATGCTCTTCGAGCGAGATCGTAATACACAAACGACACGGGTTCGATCGAACGCTGACCGGCATTGCGGGGAATGAGCAAGTACTCGGCAGTTTTTTTGCCGTGAATGATGCCGCCGTCGCGAGAAATTTCTTCTGTGATTTTCGGGTCGTACGATTCGATATCGGCCGGAAGCAGCAATTTCGGTACTGTCGCTAATTTGATATTACCGGAACCTGCAATTACCATCCGCAAGGTGATGGGATCTCCCGCCTTGACACTTTTTTTATCGGCGCTCGCGCTAAACGTAAATTGTCCGATGACGCCGGAATATCCCGCCGGGGCATTAGAAGGTATCGATTCGACAGCAATAGTGATGGGATTAGATTTAATATTCACATTTACGTTTTGCACTTGCTGGAAAAACGGATCGTTAAAGAACGCATCGAACGGATCGTTAGACCTTCGCTTCGATTGCATCTGCACGCCGCACTGAACTTCCAACGGCGCAATTTTTAAATTGCCTGCCTGTGTGGCAAACAGCGCCGTTTTCTTAATCGTGAACACGCGGTACTGTTTGCCGTTCACAGTCTCCGTCGTTTGCTGTGGCTGGTGGGGCATATCGAAATCTTCGCTCCAGAATCCGTCGAACGTCGGTGCTTTGGTCAGATTGAAACTGGTGACCGAGACACGCGTGTATAACTTGAAGACAACGGTAACCTGTTCACCCTGCGGCACGCGCGATTTATCGCACACCGCTTTGAGAAATAAATTATCACCGACATTGACATTACTGCCAGATTGATCCTGCTGCTGATTTTTCTGCTGCGGCTTTGCCTGCGAAACGTCGATCGCAACTGCCTGCGTGGAGAGTGTTTTTCCTTGATACTGAATACTTGCCGAATTGATCGTAAATTTTCCAGTCTGCTGCGCATACAATACAAACGTGTACGATACCGAACCGGAGATGCTGCCGTTCACGATTTGCATGCTCGTGGATTGACTTGGGCCGGACATGACGATCAGCGAGCCGAAATTCGGCGCTTTGAAATTGCTGACACCGTTCACATCGCCGCCAGAGAACGTGAACGTTACCTGAAATTGTTCATGCACGCCGACGTGATTCGGATCGACCGAGACCGTGAATGAACCGGTTTGCGCCCCTGCCATCGATACGGCAATCGCTAAGGTTATCACGATAGTATAGAATCGTTTCGTCTTCATCCTTTGTTCAGATTATAAAAGTTACCAATCTTTTTCCACATGTACTTTGACCGCTTCCCGCTTGCGAACATTTTTTTGAATATCCTTTTCGTTGTTGCGCATGGCATCGAGAATCCGGTCTGCTTCTTCTTTCGGCATTTGATTTTTTTTCTGCGCTTGCGTTTGGTCCTGCTGGCTTTGCTGATTTTTATTCTGCTGATTTTGCTGTTGTTGATTTTGTTTTTGTTGATCCTGCTTTTGTTGATCTTTTTTATCGTTCTTCTTTTGATTCTTATTTTGCTGCTGTTGCTGCTTCAGTTTCAACCGTGCCATTTGCAAATTGTAACGAGCATCGTCGTCGTTCGGATTCATTTTCAATGCCTGCCGGTATGCATTCACCGCGTCCTGATATTTTTCAGACCGATACAACGCGTTGCCGATATCGTACGCCGTCATCGCTTTTTCTTGCGGCGTTTTCATTTGTGTGCCGGCGCTGCCGTATTGTTTGATGGCATCGTCGAAGCGCTGTTGTTTATAATACGAATTGCCAAGATCAAATTGTGCTTCTTTCGATTTCGGATTTTGTTCCAACGCTTTTTTGTATGCAGCTTCGGCATCGTCGTAGTGCTCTTTTTCGTACGCTGTATTTCCTTCTTTCACATGCGAACGCACTGTTTGCGCGGAAGCGATAGAAGTCGATAGACACACGAACAACAATGCAGCCGCAATTCCCGGGATCAATCGTTTTAATCGATTGGCCCATGTTCCGCGCCGTTCTGAAATCATAAATTCTGCAATCAACAAGAGCAACGCAAACAACAACGGATATTGATACCGGGATTCATAGCCGGTGATCTGTTTCGATCCGAATTCTACTTTTTGCAGTGCACCGAGTTCTTTAAAAATGTCGTCGATCTCGTTGCCTCCACTTGTTGCACGGTGATAACTTCCTCCCGTTGCCGATGCAATTTGCTGCAATGCCGATTCATCTAATTTCGTCAACACAATATTATTGGATTGGTCATGTTTATAATCGATGCGGTTTCCGTTTTTATCCAGCACGGGAATCGGCCCGCCTTCCGGCGTTCCCATGCCAACGCAATACACCCGCACACCGGCTTTCTTTGCATCATCGACAGCACTTTGAACATCGCCTTCTGTTTCTTCTCCATCGGAAACAACGACAATGGCTTTTTGTGTCGGCGCATCTTTGGAAAATGATTGGAGCGCAAGATCGATTCCGCTGCCGATCATGGTTCCCGGCGTCGGCACAGCATCCACATCGATCGCTGAAAGAAATAAATCTGCGGCAGAATAATCCGAGGTTAATGGGAATTGTACAAACGCCTGTCCCGCAAACACCACCATTCCAACACGGTCGCCGGAAAGTTTGTGCAGCAATTCCGAAACATCGCGTTTCGCTTTTTCCAATCTGCTCGGACGAATATCTTCCGCTTTCATGCTCAACGACACATCCAGCACCACAAACATATCGATGCCTTCGCGCTTCACTTCTTCCAATCGCGTCCCGACTTGCGGATTGGCAATGGCGAGAATGAGCGAAGCAATCGCCAGTAATAAAATTATTTGCTTGGTAAATTTCTTTGCAATGCTTGCTTCAGGTGCAAGCTGCGGCAACAGTGATAATCCTGCAAATGCAGCAAATCGTTTTCGCTGCCAGCGATTGAGAAAATACAATCCCACCGCTATTGCAAGAAGCAACAGCAAGAAATATAAATATTCGGGATGTTCGAATCGTAGCATAGTTTTATTATGGATTTCTTCTTAACACGGTTAACCCTAATCCTAATTCGCCAACCATCGCAATCAAACCAAACAACATCCAGCTTGCGTACAAATCATAATACCGTTTGTACGCTGTTACTTCCATTCTGGTTTTTTCTAAATGATCGATTTCTTTATAGATGGCTTTCAGAGTACGATTATCCGTTGCGCGGAAATATTTTCCGCCGGTCATATCCGAAATGGTCGTCAATGCTTTTTCATCCAAATCGGCTTGTATCATTTGCCGCCGGATGCCGAACGGCGTTTGCACGGGATACGGCGCTTCGCCTTGTGCGCCGACACCGACGGTATAAATTCGTACACCGTACGTCGCGGCGACACGCGCGGCAGTGATCGGATCGATTTCCCCGCGATTGTTGACACCGTCTGTCAATAAAATCATGACTTTGCTTTTTGCCTTGCTGTCTTTCAACCGATTGACGCCGTTGGCAATGGCAAGGCCGATGGCGGTACCATCATCGATCATGCCGAATTTTACATCATGTAATAAATTTTTGAGAACGGGATAATCTGCAGTAAGCGGACATTGCGTAAAACTTTCTGCGGCAAACACCACGAGTCCGATGCGGTCGTTGGTACGGCCATCGATAAATTCCGATGCGACTTGTTTGGCGGCCTCGATTCGATTCGGCGTAAAATCTTCCGCCAGCATACTGCCGGAAAGATCGAGTTCCAGTACGATATCGATTCCTTCGGTAGAAAGATTTTCTTTGCTCGAAATCGATTGCGGGCGTGCAAGCGCCACGATGAAAAATGCGATTGCCAGCAAGCGCAGCGCAAACGGTGCAAACCAAAGTCGCTCGCGAATAGTTGGGGGAATGGATTTAAAAAGCTGGAGCGACGAAAACTGTACGTCCACAATCAATTTGCGATGTCGCCACCACCAGTAATACGCTAACGCGGGAATGAGCAGCAGCAGCCAGAGAAACGCAGGATTGGCAAATCGATCACCGAACATTTTTATTTTCCTCTTGTTGTATTTGTTCTGGTGAAGGAGTTGAATGTTGTTCGACGATCGGTGTTTTCGGTACCATCGAACGAACAATATCGTACGCGTATTTCATTTCGTTTTCATGATCGGATGGAGACGGCTGGCTTTTGGCAAACTTCACCATATCGGCAGTACAGAAAAATGTTTCGATCTCTTTCCAAATCGGCAGCGATTCCGGCACGTGCTTCATCTGGTCGAGAATATCGTCGGTCGTCATTTCGAGTGCAATAATGTTCCATCGCTTTTCAAAAAAGCGTCGTATAATTTCCGTCGTTTCCGTATAATATTCTTTCACCGCACCTTGCTGCCAGAGTTTCTTTTCTTCCACCACACGCAATGCTGTGAGCGCTTCGCGATGCGGCGGAATAACAACTTTTACTTCTTCTGCAGCTCCGGTTTTTCGCTTTCTCCAATAGAAAAAATAGAACGCGCCGGAAACTGCGCAAATAAGGAACACGAATAAAATGTACGGCAGAAAATCTTCGAACAACCATGGCGCCCACAGCGGAGACTTGATATCTTTAATTTCTCCTTGCGGGTTGATCGATAATCCTGTCAGTGACAGGAAAAAGGAATTGGTGTATGCAATGCGCGTCGCGGTATCGCCTTTGAGTTTATACGCGAATGGAATGGGCGGCAAAAACACTCTGCCGGAATCCGTACTGGTGACACGCAGCGTCCACTTAGGATTTGCACCATCGCGCGTTGTGGAAACTAATTCGAATGATCCAATGCTGTCTTTGACGGCAGGCGCAATGGTATCGATCGGGTTATTGATTTTACCGTCGACTGCAACATCGATCCAATCGCCAAGACGAAACGTGTCGCCGTTAATCTTTGCCGTCAATTGCACGTCCTGGGAAAACGTGAACGACGCACCTCCTATCATTGCCATTACTATGAAAAAAACTTTTTTCATCTTTTATAAGCGGCGCTCCCGTAATCGGAAGAAATCTGCGAGCGGTTTTAAATACGGTTGATCCATCCTAATGATAACGTCATCAAGATGCGATTTAATAAAGAGCGATTTTCTTTCTGCCTGCATCCGTTGATTGATCTCTTGATATAAGAAGCGCGTCCGTGTATCCGACGTATCAACCATACGCATCGCGCCGGATTCGGCATCGCGCAGCGGCACCAAGCCGACATTCGGCAATTCGTTTTCACGAGGATCGCGCAGCACGACGCCGATTAAATCATGCCGCCCGCCGGCAATGCGCAACGCGGCTTCATAGCCGGCATCCATAAAATCCGAGAGAACAAAAACGATGCTGCGTTTTTTTTGGATATGATTCAAATATTCCAGCGCTGCTTTAATGTTGGTTGCCGGACGATTCGGTTCGAAGGAAAGCAGCTCGCGAATGATGCGCAGCGCATGCCCGCGCCCTTTTCTTGGCGGAACAAATTTTTCGATACGATCGGTGAAGAGGATCAATCCGACTTTGTCGTTGTTCTTCATTGCCGAAAAGGCAAGGATGGCGCTAAGTTCTGCTGCAACGTCGCGCTTGAGCGCGGATTGTGAGCCGAAGAACTGCGAGCCGCTCATATCGACCACGAGCATCACGGTCAGTTCACGTTCTTCTTCGAAGATTTTTACAAACGGATGGCCGAAGCGCGCCGTCACATTCCAATCGATCATGCGGATGTCGTCGCCGAATTGATATTCGCGCACTTCGGAAAATTCCATACCGCGGCCTTTGAAGACCGAATGGTATTCGCCGGAGAAGACTTGATTGACAAGTCCGCGCGTTCGGATTTCTAATTGCCGAACTTTTTTCAGAAGCTCTTTTGTTTCCATAGCGTCACATCAAATAAATGAAAGTGATTACTCACCTATCACCTAAGACCTAACTCCTCACACCTTTTACGGAACTTCGACGCTGTTTAAAATTTCTGCTACGACATGCTCGGACGTAATTTCTTCCGCTTCCGCTTCATACGTCACAGCGACGCGATGACGCAGCACATCGGGGCAAATTGCGCGCACATCTTCCGGAATCACATACCCGCGGCGTTTGATGAATGCATGCGCTTTCGATGCCATTGCTAAACTAATGGATGCGCGCGGCGACGCGCCGTAGCTGATGAGCGGAACAAGTTTTTCTAATTTATAATTTTGGGGATCGCGTGTGGCAAACACAATATCTAAAATGTAGCGCTCAATTTTTTCATCCATATAAACTTGTTTGACCACGTCACGGGCGGAAAGAATATCTTTTGTAGAAACAATCGGTTTTATTGCTTTATCGTTGCCGGCAACATTTTGGCGCATAATAGAAAGTTCTTCGTCGCGTGTCGGATAACCGATTTTCACTTTCAGCATAAAGCGGTCAACTTGCGCTTCCGGCAGCGGATAGGTTCCTTCTTGTTCAATCGGGTTTTGTGTGGCAAGCACAAGAAAGGGCTCTTCTAATTTATACGTTTCTTCGCCGATGGTCACCTGACGCTCTTGCATCGCTTCGAGCAGTGCGCTCTGTACTTTTGCCGGCGCGCGGTTAATTTCGTCTGCGAGAATAAAATTGGAAAACAACGGACCCTTGCGCGTGAAAAATTTTCCGTCTTTCTGATTATAAATTTGCGTTCCCACTAAATCGGCTGGCAGCAAATCCGGCGTAAATTGAATGCGCTGAAATTTTGCATTGATTGCCGAAGACAATGTTTTGATGGTTAACGTTTTTGCAAGCCCCGGCACGCCTTCTAACAACACATGTCCGTTGCAGAGTAAGCCGATCAGCAGCCGGTCCACCATGTGTTTTTGTCCGACAATCGTTTTGCCGACTTCGCCGGTCAGTGTTTCGACAAACGCGCTTTCGCGCTGAATCATGTCGTTGATCGTTTTAATGTCCACGCAGTTCTCCTTTACTTTGTTCCAAGTTCAAATATATATGGACGAGAGACCATGGGATGCTGTTCCCGCTGTTTGCGTTAAAACAGAACGAGCCCCCACGACAAGTTCGTCTTAAGAACCTGAAGGGCAGCTCATCGCAACTTTCGGTTTCATCACAAAAAAATGTAGCAAGAAATTGAGCAGAATGCAATGTATTCTCAACGGAACCGCACACTTATATTTTGTGTTTGAAAGTACAGTAGGAACTGTTGCACCTTAAAATAAATCCTCTAATTTAAAATCATGAACAGTAAAGCAGTGTATCATCCGGTGCAATACAGAAGTAACGAGTAAATCATAAATTGGAAAAGGACAGCATTATGTATGAAAATGGTTATTCAAGAAAAGTGGGCGTCGTCGGTGCAGGATTAGTGGGGACGTCCTTTGCGTATGCATTGATGCAGCGCGGTATTGCCTCCGACCTTGTGTTGATCGATAACAATTCTGAAAAAGCAGTCGGTGAAATGATGGACCTCAACCATGGCTTGTCGTTTGCCACGCCGATGAAAATTATTGCAGGCGATTACACCGATCTTGCCGGTGCGCGCGTTGTTGTTGTGACTGCCGGTTCTGCGCAGAAACCCGGAGAGACGCGGCTCGACCTGCTTGCACGCAACGCTGCAATCTTCCGCAGCATTATTCCCAACATTGTAAAAAACAATCCCGAGGGAATTATTTTGATTGCGACTAATCCGGTCGATATTCTTACTTACATCTCCTTAAAAGAATCCGGACTTTCACCGGCAAAAGTGATCGGCTCGGGAACAATTCTCGATACGTCGCGCTTTCGATTTTTACTGGGACAATATTATGCCGTCGATTCGCGCAGCGTACATGCGTACATCGTCGGCGAACATGGCGACAGTGAAATTCCTTTATGGAGTCTTGCAAATATCGGCGGCGTACGCTTATCGGAATTTGCCCCGCTGCAACATAAAATTTATAACCACGACGATATGCAAAAATTATTCGTCGGTGTGCGCGATGCGGCGTACGAAATCATCAAGCGCAAAGGCGCAACGCATTATGCTATCGGCATGGGATTGCTCTCGATTGTCGAATCAATTTTGGGAGATTATCGATCTGTCCTGTCGGTTTCCAGTTTGATGACGGGACAATATGGGGCAAACGATATTTGCCTTAGTCTGCCGTGTGTCGTCGGCGCCAACGGTATTGAAGAAGTGCTGACCGTTACGATGAATGCCGAAGAGCAGCGTGGATTTGCCGTTTCTGCTGAAAAATTGAAGGAAACTCTGCAATCGTTGCAATCACGGACATGACATTTTAGATTGAAAATAGATCTCCTACTTTACAGTTGGAAGTCAATCAAAAGATATGTATCTTATAAAATCGCGATACTAGTTTCGGATCAGGTGAGTTCACTTCCCGTCAGTTTGCTTCGCGAGGATACGTTTGTAGAGGAATCCTTGTATCGACAGCGCATCAAAAAAAATCACAAGGTACAATTATTAGGAGTTAGTTATGAGAATCTACATCGGGAACTTACCGCGCGATATTTCGGAAGACGAAGTAAAGCAAGAATTTGCAGCGTTCGGCGCAGTCGATTCAGTTACCCTCATTAAAGACAAGTTCAGCGGCGAACTCAAAGGGTTCGGTTTTGTTGAGCTTCCTGTACAGGCAGAAGGCGAAGCAGCCATTGCCGGTTTGAACGGGAAAGAAATCAAAGGACGAAAAGCAACGGTGAACGAAGCACGCCCCATGACGGAAAATCGTGGCGGCGGCGGAAATCGTGGCGGCGGACGCGGCGGCTTTGGCGGTGGAAATCGCCGGAGTGGCGGCGGTGGCGGACACCGTTCGTTCTAAAACTGCTTTTCTTAAAAGCAAAAAACAAAAGGCGCCTGAACAAGACGCCTTTTTTGTTTTGATGATGATCGTTTCCGCTTAGTGCTTCGGGGCGTGCTGCTCCAAGTATGTTGTGATCTGCACCAGTTGTTGTTCCGTTATCCGCGGTGCATTCTTTTTCAAAAGCAAAACGAATGCTGCAATTTCTTCTTCCGATCCTGGATATCCAATGTTCTGATGGTCCGGCATCACGTTGGAATCGCCGGCTTTGTTTCCCCGAACATCTAAAAACACAAGGAAGGGTAATCCGGATTTTTCTCCACCCCATGTTTTCATCAATGCAACTCCGCCAGGATTTTCTAACGAATCGATTTTTTCCTTTCGCTCCATCACATCGATATGCGTGAGAACAAAATGTTCTTTGATGATGCTTTGTAATTCCGGACTCATCAAGGCCGCATCTAATCGCCGACACCAACTGCACCACGATGCATGGAACATCACCAGTACGGTTTTGTGCGATGCGTTCGCCTGTTCAACGGCAGCGCGCAAAATTGCCTGAGCAGAATCCGGTTTGACAGATTGACCCGCCGTTACCATCGTCGAATGAACGAGCAACAAGACGATCGGGAAAATTATTTTTTTCATGAGATTATTCCTTCAATAAATAAACCAACATTGCCGTTGCACACTGCGACTGTTTTTACGGGGACAATGGCCGATGAAAATACTGCATCAACGAACGAAGCTGTGCGTTCGGGATGCGGGGAGCACATTGCTGTATGGCGCGCAAGAGTGCATCAAGATTATTTTTAGCGGCAGAAAAATTTTCGGCCGGTTGTTCTGCCGGCACATTAGTATCCGCTATTTTTCTTCCCCGCTTATTAAAGAAGACACAAAACGGCAGCATCGGTTCGCCGCCGGCAAACGCTTTCATCATCACGGTTCCCCCGGGATTTGCCAGCGAATCGTTCGCAGCGGATTGTCCCTGTACGGTAATACGGGTAATAACAAAATATTTTTCAAAAATGTTTTTAGCGGCTGTTAAAAAAAGTGTAGAATCTAATTGCTTACATACGTCGGACCATGAGGATTGAAACACCACCAACATAGGTTTGTGCGCTTTCCGCGCTTGATGCACCGCGTGGTCGATAATCTCAATGGCGGGTTGCGGCTCGGCCACCATTGGAGAAACCATTGGCGATTGTGCAACAGCCATGCCGTCAACCATCATGAAAAATACTAACGATATAAGAAATTGTCTCATCGGCAACAAGGGTCGTTTGTTTTGACTTGAACGCTGTAAAAGTCTCTGTCATCAAGATAAACTTATTCACAGAAGATGCAACGAAGGATAGCAACATTAACAAAAATTATTTTCAATAAACTTTTGGAATTGTTTTCAAACTCACGCGCTGTTTATCTTGATGATCGAAGTACGATGCTGCGGCATGTGATAACGTACAGCCCTACACCTTGTTCCCGAATATTGTCTCAACTCAAAAACAAGCGAACAACTATTTTCCCAATGTGCTGTTTATGGTTCGAAGACGATGGGCGAACCAAGTTCTTTCAACGAGAATTCTAAAAATATATGATGGCCGTCGTAATCCAGCACGCGAAGGTCATCTTCTTGTTTGAGGTCGCTCATAATCGCCTCGTAGTGGGCGCCATAGTTTTTCTTCACGAGGTCCACAGGAACTTCATACGCAATGAATTTTTTTATTCCTTTCGACTTCAATTTTTGAATGAGCTCCGGACTCGTGAGAAAATCATACGAGGTGAGAATAAGGATGGGCCCCGAACCTGTAAAATAAATACCTGCTTTCATCGTTCGCACTCCTTTCTCCGGTGAAACGAAGGTTGCAAGAGTTGAACAGGTCTGCATGTTCATGACTCTACCGCAAATATACTTTATTGCGGTTATAGTTTCAAGTGCATAAACAGGGGTGTTTGTCACCTTTCAAGTTGCATGTTTCGTCTCTGAGCGGCATCTTTAACGTATGATGATGTTTCCGAAAAAACTTCCTATCGACGAGACGCTGCCGGAGTTAAAAGCGAGATTTGAGAAACAAGCGAACCTTGTTCT
This sequence comes from Bacteroidota bacterium, assembly GCA_035541775.1. Taxonomy (GTDB): domain Bacteria; phylum Bacteroidota; class Ignavibacteria; order UBA10030; family UBA10030; genus DATKMP01. The sequence goes on from DATKMP010000084.1 coordinate 24,365, forward strand.
TTCCGCCGCTCCCGGCGCTGGAAAAACCACGCGCGTGCCGTTGGCGTTGCTGGATGAACGCTGTCTTGCCGGAAAAAAAATTATCATGCTGGAACCGCGGCGGCTTGCTGCGCGGCGTGCAGCAGAATTCATGTCTGCAACGCTTGAAGAAAAAGTCGGAACAACCGTTGGCTATCGCATTCGCGGCGATGCGATGGTAAGCAAGGCAACGCGCATTGAAGTAGTGACGGAAGGAATCTTGACGCGCATGCTTCAGCAGGAACCAGATTTGCCGGAAGCCGCATTGATTATCTTCGATGAATTTCATGAGCGCAGCATCAACGCCGATCTCGGGCTTGCACTTGCACTGGATGTGCAGGAACATCTGCGCAGCGATCTTCGCATTCTCGTGATGTCCGCAACGTTGGATGTGGATGCTGTTTCTACCTTGATGAAGAACGCTCCGGTCGTTACAAGCGAAGGAAGAATTTTTCCAATTGAAACGTTCTATGCAAAATTCTCTTCGGACAAAACGATCGAAGTGCGAACAACAGAAACCGTTCTTCGTGCATTAGAAACAAACGAACACGGCGACGTGCTTGTGTTTCTTCCGGGAAGAAAAGAAATCCGCCGCGTGGAAGAATTATTGTACACAAAACACTTACCGGCAGAGATCGCGGTGCATTCGTTATTTGGAGATGCATCGAATCAACAACAGGCAGATGCATTGGCTCCTGCACAAGAAGGAAAACGTAAAGTCATTCTTTCCACTTCGATTGCAGA
>DATKMP010000085.1:0-6064 GCA_035541775.1 Bacteroidota bacterium
TTTCCCCGTAGGGGCACATGGCTATGTGCCCATAATAAAAAACATGATATTTGTCATTTCGACCAGCCGGAGGCATTAAAATGTTACACACGAATGTGTGTATCTTTTTTACGTGAGGGAGAAATCTTGAACGAGGAAACGAAGATGCCTCGACAAGATTCTTCATTCGCCTGCGGCGAATTCAGAATGACACGAAGAAGGAAAATGAAATGTTGATTTCTATCTTTCACTCAAATCATTTCCGCCGCCGATTCGTGCGGTTTGCTGAGTAATCCGTACAATGCACTGGCCCAGAGGATGAATCCTGCGCCGAAACATCCGAATGAATTTTCTCCGCCGAGCGGCAGTATTAGTGGATAGCTTATTGCCCAGAGGAGCAGAAGACATCCCGTAATGTAATGCGGAGGATAGCGGAATAATTTTGCCAGCGGAAGAAAATGTAATCCAATTATCGCAGTTGCCATCGGAAGAATCCACGAAGAAAGCCCGATGTTTGCCAGAACATTCCCGCCGATCAGAATCACAACCCACTGGCCCGCGTTGATGATGTGAAAAAGCGTATCCGCGCGTTTTTTCTCCGGCGTTTCCGATTCCTGCGCTAATGCAGATTTGTGAACGGAATATGTTCCGTATGCAAACGCAACGATCCCTGCGGTGCACACAAGAATGATCCCAAGAAGAATGGGCGAAACGCCGTAGCCGCGCACGGCGCCGACAAGAAAAAATATTCCTCCGAAGACGGAAAAAAACAGAGCGCCGATGGAACGCTTGGCGCGGTAGAGCGATGGTGATTGCATAGGGTGCCTTCTTTTTTTCTGTACCAACCGCAGAAGAAAGGAAAAAGTTCAATCCGTAAAAAGGATTTTGTCAGGCATCCTACAGCTTTGCCAATTCCTCCGACGATTGTTGTTAGCTCTGCTTCTCTATGTTGGTGAAGCGGTGCTTCAAAGTTCTTCAACGAGGAAAAACATACTTCGCTTTTCCGAACTCGTACACGTTTTTCGTTTTCATTCTTGAAAATACATCGCTCATGGATATATCGCGGGGAGATTTTGTTACCTGTACATACATCAAAACATACTTCAACCGATCATTAGGAGATAATATCTTAATGGAGGTTTCTATCTGGTGGACGAACCGTTGAAAGTCTTTATCGTCCTCACGGTCATAGAATAATTGGTATATCACGAATGCCACCTGATGGCTGCCGTTGCAGGCGGATGCCGACCGATGCAGAAACTGATAGGGTATTTTGTCTAAGGGAATATCAGGATTGTTCAGATGTCCTTGAAGAAGATATTTCCAGTGTTGCAAAGCATCCTCTGGGCGTTTACGGTTTTTGGACCAATTCTCCACAAGCTCGTATGGTTTTTTGTATTCCGTATATTTTGCTTCAATGGCTATCTTTGCCGTATCGGTAATAATCATCAGGTCGGTCATGGATGCCTTCGCCCGCGGAATCGATTTTGTCGGATACTCAAAGTGAAGCCGAACCTCCGCAGGGCTTAATTGCAACTCGTTAAATAATTCTTGAAGCCGGTTGTTTGTGTCTTTCCAGTATTGAGCTAAAGGAATGGAAGACGTGTGTACGGAATTTATTTTTGTTCCGGAAAAATGATCAAGAACAATATCATAATCCGTCTCCGATGGATTTCCCCAGTAAAGATGTGTGGTCATTGTAATGTGTATGTATTCTCAATCATTTTAATGCGTTTTAGTCATTTTCCTCGCACACAATCTGAGAGCTTGGGAACGAGAGGAAAATAATAATTATAGGGCTTCGATGAATCGTTTGCCGGGCTATGTTTCTTTCAGCTTTGCCAGTTCCTCCGACGATTGTTGTTCCACATCGGCATGCAAACTCTTGCCGTGAGAATCCATCGTGACGATGACCGGAAAATCTTTGACGCGGATATGCCACATCGCTTCCGGCACGCCGAACTGTTCTAAGAAATCGACACCGGTTACTTCTTCGATACGTTCGGTATAAAATTGCGCCGCGCCGCCGATAGCGCTGAGATACACCGCGCCGGATTCTTGCAACGCCGCGAGCGTTTTCTTTCCCATACCGCCTTTGCCGATAATGGCGCGCACGCGGAATTTCTTTATCACGTCCGCTTGATACGGTTCTTCGCGGATGCTGGTCGTCGGGCCGGCGGCATTCAATTTCCATGCGCCGTTTTTCTTCAGCGCAACCGGGCCGCAGTGATAAATTCCCCCGCCGGTCAAATCGACGGGTGAATCGTGCGTCATTAAATAATGATGCAGCACATCGCGTCCGAGATGCATTGCGCCGTTCAATAATAGGACATCGCCGACCTTGAGACTTCGCGTTTGTTCTTCGGAGAGCGGGAAGGTGAGGCGGATTTCTTTTCCCGTCAGCGGAAGATTTTCACCTGCCGCCATCTTCATCACCGGCGATTCATCTTTATACAGCCAGTGTTTGATTGCTCCGGTTGATGTATGTAGAACTACACCGAGCCGACGATATGCCCAGCAGTTGTACGCCACGCTCACAAAAAAACTTGCCGGCAGACGATGGAACGAACCAATCTTGCAGCCGATGAGCGTTGCAAGTCCGCCAAAACCCATAGTACCGATTTTTAATCTGTTGGCGTTTTCCAAAATATAATTTTCTAACTGCGCTAAGTCTGCGTTGGGATTTGTATCATCCAGCGAGCGGAATAACTGCTGCTTGGCAAATTGATAGCCGGTGGTTCTATCGCCGCCGATTGCAACGCCGACAATGCCGACGCTGCATCCCTGTCCCTGTGCCTGCCACACGGCATGCAAAATACATTTACGAATGCCGTCGAGATTTCTATCCGCACGGCCGAGATTGGGCAGCTCGCACGGGAGCGCATACTGAATGTTTTTGTTTTCGCATCCGCCGCCTTTAAGAATCAAGCGTACATCGATTTCATTTTTTTCCCATTGCTCAAAATGAAGAACGGGACAACCTTCGCCGAGATTGTTGCCGCTGTTTTTTCCCGTGAGTGAATCGACAGCGTTCGGACGAAGTTTGCCGAGGCGAGTTGCTTCGGCAATTGCTTTATGAATTTCGCCGGTGAGAAACATTTGATCGATACCGACCGGAACTTTAATTTCGAATGTCGGCATTCCCGTATCCTGGCAAATGGGCGCTTCGGTCTCGCATGCAAGGTCGGTGTTGATCGCCATGGCCTGCAACGCAAGCGCGGATTGTGTGCCGGGCGTTTCGCGTTCGATGGCGGACGTTAACGCGCGCCGGACATCCGGCGGAAGGTTCGTCGATGTTTCGGTAATAAGAGCGAGCATGCTCTCATAAAATTTCGGCAGTGCCGCAGCGGATTGTTTCTTGAGGGGCTTTTTGAGAGAAGATCGTTTCTTGCTGCGTGCCGGCTGGTTTGTTTTGCGAATTGTTTTTTTCTTTGCCATAAAAACCGTTCCTCTCGTATTCGATGACTCCAAAATTAGAACAACGTAATTCCAATATAGTTCGATGAATACCTGAAATCAAGGTCGTGCGGAAATTAGACAACCAAAAACTAAAACGTAAAAAGAACGACGACGATTGAAAAATCAAATTCAGAAAAATAAATTATTTAACGTAATGAACTTTTCACTGATTCATACGCAGCGAAATCTTTCTGGAAATATACTTGTTCTGCTGCAACATATTGTACAATGCATGCTTGTTCATTCTCCAGATATCCGCACATAACGCCCTTTTTCTTTAATCCTTTGGGTGTTATAAAGCGATATTCGAACTGAAATCCTTCATGTTCCCTGATTGTTGCCGGTTGATTATCGAGAATTTCTAAATTCATCATTTCATGATCCGACTTTAGATCATCGATGAAAACATCGGCAAGTTCTTGAGGTACCATGCCTTTCGTTATTTTCCGTTTTGTATTCGATAAATTCGACTTTGTACTTCTTGCGGCGACACGAATGTATTGAAGTTCCAGGCCATCCACCGTCATCACCACCGTGCTATCTTTGGATTCGTGTTTATATTTATACCAATTGGGGGGCGCGGTAAATGTAAATAATTTATGCGAGTCAACAAAAATGCTGGGCATTTGAGAAAAATTCGACACCGCGCAGCCGCAGAGACAGATACAAAAGATCAGCGATACAACATTGCCATATTTCATAAGTTCATTCCTCTGTTATTCCATTTTCTTTAAATATTTTTCTATATAAGACCGATCAGCCGCATGCGGCTGCAGTTTGAGATATTGCCGAAACGCAGTTTGTGCGGTTGGAATATCTTTACGTTTTTGTGCAAGCAATCCAATTCCTTTAAAAGCATTCGCATTTGCAGAATCGCATATCACGGCTTTTTGATAAGCTTGGAATGCAAGTTGCTGTTCGGTTGTATCCCCGCGTTGGCGGTATGTTTCACCGATTAAGTAATGAGCCTGCGAACAACATGAATCAAGCAACAGTACGCGCTCCGCGCTTTTTTGCGCAGATTCATATCGTCCCATCTGAAGATCCATTTCGGTGTTCATCAAAACTACAGGCGTCATCACCGAATCATATTCATGTGCTCGAATCAATGGTGATTTTTGAATCGGCGCGTGTGCGACAAGTTCGTTAAAATTAGAAATGCGTTCGTTCAGTTTTGGATGGGAACCGAAAAAAAACGGTTCATCTGCATGCTGCTCTTCCAAATCTTCTTTTAAGCGTTGAAATACTTTGGGGGATTCTTGAATGTCATACCCTGCTGCAAGAACCAGTGCAAACCCTTTTGTGTCTGCTTCCCGCTCTGCATCGCGTGAGTAGCCCGATATGGCAGCCATCGTTCCAACAGTTCCCAAAATATTTGCAAAGACACCAAAAAAGCCAAACGGTATGGTTGCAACCTGAAAGAATGCCAATGCGTCCGTTGTGTTTTTTGCCGAACGAATTTCTTTTACTGTATGCCTGCAGATCACATGATTAATTTCATGACCGATAATTGTGGCAAGCTGCGCTTCGTTTTCTATATGCGTGAGAATACCGGTATGGATATATAACGAGCCATTCGGATAGGCAAAGGCATTCAATAATGGATTTTTAAGAATAACGGCATGAAATGGTACACCGCTTGCTTTGACATTCGGAGGAATTAAATTGTTTAAAACAGTATTAACGTACGTTGTTGCTATTGAATCACGATAGATAAATCCGCTTTTATCTAATTTATCTTCTTCTTCTTTGCTTTCTTTCCACAGAGATCGTTCATCTTGCTCAAGTACAAAATCTTTATCTCCTACCTGTGCTATCGGGCTTGAAACTCCGCAGCCGACAAATGATAGACTTATTCCGAGAAGGAATGCAGCGATCAAAGAGAATTGTCTCTGATTCATTTCAATGGAATTCCTTTGAACATTTTTGTAAATAAGGAACTTTCTGCTGTTTCGTCCCGCAGTGTATAAGTACCATTTTCGGCGACCATCGAATGCCATATAACTTGACCCGTCCTCCGATCAATTAATGCTGTTTCAACTTCTGTCGGCAATGAATTCGGTGTTACGCGAATACCGGCAAATGCTCCGACGAGAACGCTTGCAACTTGAACGGCTGTACGGCCTGATGAAGCCACATAATCTTTTGCTCTAATCAATAAAAATGCGTCTGCTGTAGTATCTAACGATTGAATGGAGGTATCAATCGCATATTGAAAATTTTCACGTTTACCATGGAAATAATTGATACTTGATAGATAAGCATGCGCCGCAATACTTCGGTTGACGGCATCGTATAATGCATCGGCATCCTGCAAAATATTTTTTTGAATGGATTGCGTCGAATCTATTTTCAAAATAGAAAAATGGATATCGGAATATTTTTTCATCGCCGTCACTATTCCTGCTTGAATATTGTCGTTTCCCTTTTGCGACCAATCATCTTTTTTATCGTAGGACCCACCAGCGCTGACTTCGAATACCTCAACCTTAGGCGGGAGAAGAGAGACTGTTTTTATTGCCGGCGCGATTGACTCGTTGGGCCGAAGAAGGTATGCCGACGGTGTACATCCGACAAAGATAAAGATTAAAATCCCTAAACTTACATAAAGACTGTGCTTCATAAT
>DATKMP010000086.1:0-23896 GCA_035541775.1 Bacteroidota bacterium
GTTCTTGCAGGAAGCCGGCTGATACTCATCGAAAGCCGTGAATCTCCTGCGTTAAGAATAACCAAACTATCGTCGCTGGCATAGGAATTTATCTGGACAATCGATTCTTGAGTTTCAAATACCGGTATCCAATTAGGAAGCGATGTCGTAATATTTTTATAATCATAATGTCCCCATCCAAACAATAAAATATAATGCGGAGCGCTAGACCAATTTGTTAGTGTATAGCGAAGAAAATTACGTATCGCCATAACATCCGGAATTCCGCTGGAAAATTCATGATAGATATTGTTGATATCAACGACCAGCGTGCGTAATGTATCATGAGCAATGCGATAATCACGCAAGCGGTCTGCTTGCGCTAAAAAATCTTTTGGCGATATGATAAGAAAATCATACGCATTGGTCGATGCATGAAGCGTGGTGTTTTCAACTTGCACGGCAGGCGCCGAGATGGTTTTATAGCCGTTCGGCCCAATCACAGCAAACGAACTGACATTGCCCGATGTTTGAGTCAATCCGAATTTTACTGTTGAGGCAACGGACACATCCACCTGAGAAATTTGTTGAACGTTGAAATGATCCGATACGTCAAAAACTTTCGTACTCGCCGACGACGAAAGATTGGAAATGGAATAAACAATCGAAGCGTTCGTATCCGGCGACGTGAACAGCAACGAATCGTTCACAGCTTTGAATTGCCGATGATATAAAATTTCCAGCCAATCGATCCATCCTATCGCGCTGGAATTTCCAGCGGTGTAAGAAACATTGAGCGAACTCGTTTCACCCGATAAGTTCCAGTTTTTCGTCGCAGTGATCACGGGAGTTTCTTCTGCATATTCATTAACATTGCTATAAGGTCCGGATAAATCAACCGACGACATGGACGGCAAAATCCATGTCACCAAGGTTGTTCCTGTTTCGCTCACTGAAAATTGATCATTCGTTAATGAACGATCGAGGAATAAAAAGCGATAGAGCACTGAACTGTTCGGGACAATTCCAAAAAGAGTTTTGGTGTATGTTCCGCTGTTATCCAAAATATTATATGCTTTTCCCAACCAACGTCGCCCCGAAGGGATGATATTATGCAATTCTTGTTCGTCAAAAACTTTATCCAAAAAATCTGTCGGCTGATAAGCGTTTGCCGAAATAATAGAGGGCTCAACGTTCATATCTTTGCCGGTACCGTTGGTGAAGGTAAAGAAATAATAATTCGTCTCGCTATAAGGGTTAAGGTAATGATGAAACGTTTTTCCCGCAGCATCATAATCCCATCCACGAACCGATTTACCATAAAAAATTATATAATCACCTTGATTAAAAACACTATCGCCATTCTGATCGACCACAAGCCGTGCAATTTCCAGCAAGCTGTCGGGCCTCGCCGCGGCAAGATCTACCGGCAGCACCTTACCGCCGTTGCCGTACAATCGGAGGTTATGAATATTGCTCAGTTCAGCCGCTGAAACGCCAGAGTTCACGAAAAAATTATAATCCAACTTATACATGCCGGTTTCATTCACCGCAATTTGATACCATGTTCCCGTTGACAACGGCGCTGCAACGGAAGTGGATGAAACAACTTTCGTGGAAAGCGTATTACGATTGGACATCGAAATTTGCGGCATCTTACCAGAGAGCAGCGACAATGCCGACGCATGAGAACCGACAACCCCAGCATAACGGAGTTGGACAACAATCTTCGAATAAAATTTTACATGGTTTGCATCAATAATTTCAACAGGCAGAAGTTTTAAAGAACCGACCCAACCCACACTCGTACGGTTAATCGCGTTCACTTCAGCACGTGGGTGTTCCGCGTATGGCACAGCATCGAAGTGAGAAAGCGAAAGACGGTCTTCTTTTTTAAGCGCATGAACGGGCAATGCGTGCAACTCTTTTGTTATCCCGGCTTCGGCAGAAATAATTTGTACGTGGCACCGATTCGTCGGCAAGAACAAGGGCACAACACGATAGGTCTCGACATAACCTGCTGTATCAGAACAAGCAGATTGCACGTTGCGATATTTAAACGTGACGTACGATACCCCATCGATTCCCCTATAAGCGCTTGTCTTAATGACCGGCGTATATTCTATGGTAATAGAGGATGGATCTTCATGAAGAATTTTAATCTCTTGTACATGTTGAGCGTGGCCGTTGCAGTACCAGATACCCAGGATTAAAAAATATAGAAATAACTTTTTCGTCATAACAAAAAAAAGACCGAATGATTCTTTTTCATTCGGTCTTTCTAAACATTTAGAACTTACCGAACTTGAAAAGGAAAATTCCGTTCACACTTATGCGACACTCACTAACTACCGGAATCAACCTTTACCAAATTCTCTATAAGTTCTCCATTATCGAAACTATTCTAAATTACAAATTGGATTTTTGAGAAGCAAGTAATGATGGTCACAATTTGAACAATTGAACAAAAAAGAAATGCATTGCAGTTCTGCCAATATTTGGATAAATTGTAGAAACCAAGATTTGAAAAAAGAAATTTATGCCACGACCAATGAATATTCTGTACGTTACCAGCGAAGCCGACCCTTTTGCCAAGACAGGGGGATTGGCGGATGTTTCCAGCGCATTGCCGAAAGCCATTAAAGACCTCGGCCATGAAATACGTATCATTATGCCTCGTTATCATTTTATTGGCGAGCGTAAATTCCATTTGCATGATATTATTCGATTAAAAGAAATTCCGGTTCCCGTCGGTTCCCTCACCGAAATGGGAAATGTGAAATCTTCTTTTATCAATAACCTCAAAGAAAAAGTTCAAGTCTATTTTCTCGATAACGCCACCTATTTTGGGCGCGACGGAATCTATCAAAGCCCCACGACAAAAAAAGATTACAAAGATAATGACGAACGATTTATTTTTTTCTGCCGCGGTGTCTTGGAAACGCTCAAATGCCTTGGATGGCAACCGGATATCATCCACTGCAATGATTGGCAGACAGGATTGATTCCGGCGTATATGAAATCTATCTTCTCTTCCGATCCGTTTTTTAAAAATCTCAAATCGATCTTCACCATTCATAATATGGCGTATCAGGGAGTCTTTCCGTACGAATCGTTTGTAAAATCTCATCTTCCCAAGGAACTTTACCAGCCGGACGGCGTCGAAGCTTATGGACAATTTAATTTTATGAAAACCGCCCTCTTTTATTCCGACGCCATTACAACCGTGAGCCAGAAGTATGCACAAGAAATTTGCACTTCTCCTGAAATCGGCGCCGGTTTGAATGGCTTGCTGACGGCACGAAAAAAAGATTTATCCGGCATCGTCAATGGCATCGACTACCAGGTCTGGAATCCTGCAACCGACGACCTAATTTACCGCAAGTACGATTTGAAGTCTGTCGAGGCAAAAGTGGATAACAAACGATCCTTGGTGCAACGATTCGGATTGGAGTTCGCCGAAGAACGGGCCGTGATCGGCGCAATAAGCCGCTTAGCAGACCAAAAAGGTTTCGATCTTATGTTCGAAGCGATCGACGAGATTCTACGATTAGATGTTCAACTAATTTTTCTTGTCTCCGGCGATAAAGACATGGAGAAAAAATTTGAAACATTGCAAAAGAAAAATTCCAAACGTGTCGGACTCATTCTCGGGTACGATGCGGAAGTCGCTCATCTCATTGAAGCGGGCAGCGATATGTTCATTATGCCATCGAAATATGAACCGTGCGGATTAAATCAAATGTATAGCATGCGTTACGGAACCGTTCCGATTGTGCGCGCAACCGGCGGTTTGGACGATACGGTGGACGATTACAGCGGCAATGGTAAAGGCACAGGATTTAAATTTGAAAAATATGAATCCAAGGAATTGACAAAAGCATTACAGCGCGCTTTGAAAGTTTATCAACAGCCGGAAGAATGGAAAAGAATCATGCGCAATGGCATGCAGTGCGATTTTTCTTGGGAAAATTCCGCAAAAAAATATCTCAATCTCTACAAAGAATTGTTGAAACAATAATGCACACAGGCAGCATGCGTTTCAATAATGATGATAACATAGAAAAACATCTTCCCTATTTTATATGCTTCTTCGGCAGATGTCAAGTACAATCAACTTTTAACGGCAAGTGACAACAACGTGACTCTTCAGCGAACTTTTTTCTCTTTTCTCATTTTCCTTTTTTATTTCATCGGTTGTAATGAAGATCCTAGTATGATAGGAAAAAACGCATTACCCCAAAAAGATTTTTCAACTCCGCACACCGACACCATTTATGCGACAAGCCATTCCTCGGAAGCATCCGTCATTTTTACAGGAAGCCTTGACAGAGTTTTGCTCGGTAAGGACAATAATGCTGGCGTCGAAGCATGTATGCTGATCAAGTTTTACAGCTGGCCGGATTCGCTGGTCGGTGCCTACATTACAAGCGCATCAATATCGCTGAAGACCGTGTATCATTTTGGCGATTCGACTGGCATACTCTCATTTAATATGTATAGTGCGACAGGCAACTGGACCGGTGATTCGATCGCTTACAATGATTCTCTTTTTAATTATCCAACGAACTATTATAACCCGAGTAATCCCATCGCGGCTACCGCACTTACTTCCTTTGATGATTCAAGTTGGATTTCCATCAATGTGCCCGATACCGCAACGCTCACGAGATGGTTTATAACGAGCGCCGATTCCGACAACAATTTCGGTTTGATTTTTGTGCCGACGAACAACAGTATGATCAAAGGATTTTATTCCTTCAACTCCACCGATACCGTCTATCCGCAACTTGCTGTTCAATACAAAAAGGCAAATGGCGATACCGGAACATATATTCATGCTGTCGGAGTCGCAAAATATTTAACACGGGCGAACCCGGCATTAAAAAGTAAATTCTCAATTCCCAACGATTCACTCTCGTATATTCAGAATGGAATTGCGTATCGATCTACCTTTCATTTTGATTCGATCAACAATCATTTTCCATCGACCATCCTTCTTCACAGCGCAGTGATAGAAGTGACGTTAGATCCATCTTCATCGTTTTTCAATGTGAACCATGCGTATTTGACTGATTCCTTGTTTGCATATTTTGCTCTCTCAGATTCGACGGTTAATTCATCGTCGATCACATTAAGTACGACATACACCAATGCACAAAACCAGCATGTGTACAGATTTAGTGTCAATAGCTATGCACAAACTTGGTTAAAGACTCCTTCGTTGATCAAAAAAATATATATTGCGGGTTACAACGAAAGTCTTTCGTTTGACCGTTTCGCATTGTATGGCAACAATGCTGCTCTGGTATCAGAACGGCCGCGATTAATCATTACTTATTCCACGAGCAAATAATATGCGCATGCGACGACACATAATTTTTTATTTTTTCATTCTCTTGGTTGTTACCGCGAACAGCTTTGCAGGCGGATCAACGTATTCACGATACGGTATCGGCGATTTGCAATATTTTGGAGGCGCGCGCGCCTTCGCCATGGGTGTTGCCGGTGTTGCTCTTTCCGGCGCCAACGCCATCAATAGTTATAATCCTGCGGGCTTATCTCCGATTCAACTGACAAGATTCTCCGGAGACTTTTCCGACACACACATGTCTTCTCAAGATGTCAATGGATCGGCAACGTACAATTTTGCGGCATTCCAAGGCGCTGCATTTGCATTTCCCATTGCCCATGATTACGGCATTGTTTTTTCACTTGAGTTGAACCCGATGAGTTCTGTTCGATACGGTGTGAATTCTTTGACCGATACTTCCCAAACTACTTTTTATGGCCGGGGTGGACTTAATTCATTATCCGCAGGACTTTCCTATTCACCGTTTGCTTCGTTGCAAACGGGAATTAAATTCAACTATATCTACGGACGCCTCGAGCAATATCAAGATTTGACATTTACCAATACCGATCTTGCATCGGATCAATTCGACCGCTCAGCATATTATCGAGGTGTGAATGTTACATTCGGCCTGTTATATCATGGATTTCAAGATATCTTTAATCAACCATCGCTTGCGCCTCTCACCTTTGGATTTATTTTTTCTAATGCTTCTACTTTTGATGTCGAGGAAGATCGTTATTATACTTCCATCGATACCACTGCTACTGTTTCTGGGACATCGACTTTTCCTTACACATTAGGATTCGGACTTTCCTATACGTGGAAGGATCGATATCTTTTTACCGGCGATGTCGTCTTCCAGAATTGGGGTTCGACGAAATATTTTGATGCAGCGCGCGTCGACGAATTGGACGACGGTCAATTGGCGATCATTCAAAACGCAACTCGTGCCGGATTCGGTGTGGAAATTGCTCCGCCGCACGACGTGTATTCTTCGAACATGATATATCGCATGGGCGTTACCTATAATTCCACGTATTATAATATTCGTAATCATCCTATTAATGAATATGATATCAGCGGCGGCATTGGAATTCCCATTGGACCAGATTCTCGGCTCAACATCGGACTTCAGTATGGGGTGCGCGGAACAACAATTGATAATCTTCAGAAAGATTCTATCGTGCGGCTTTCGATAGGAATTTCAGCAAGCGAACTTTGGTTTTTTAGAATTGAGGAAGAACAGTAAAATGACAGCCATCGGCAGCGACCATGCGGGATTTGAATACAAAGAGAAGCTCAAAAAATTATTAGAGGAACTTGGCGAGCCCTATCATGATTTCGGGACCATGTCCAATGCGTCGGTCGATTATCCTGATTACGCGCATGCAGTGGCAGAATCGGTTTCCAACGGAACATATCCGCGCGGCATTTTAATTTGCGGAACCGGCATCGGCGTTTCTATCGTCGCCAATAAACACAAAGGCGTGCGTGCTGCCGTGAGCGAATCCGTTGCTTCCACCCTTTTGGCGCGTCAACATAACGATGCAAACATTTTATGTTTCGGCGAACGCATTACGCCTTGGGAAACAGCCGTTGAAATGGTGAAAGCATTTTTATCGACGCCATTTGAAGGCGGCGAGCGTCATACACGTCGCGTTGAAAAAATTCATTCACTTACCAATTGTTGAACGACTATGAATAATCTCAAGCAGCAAGACCCAGAAATTTTTTCCGCTCTTCAGCACGAAGTGCATCGGCAGAATTCTAAATTAGAATTGATCGCATCGGAAAATTTTGTCAGCGCAGCGGTGATGGAAGCTGCGGGAAGTGTGTTAACCAACAAATACGCCGAAGGATATCCGGGCAAACGCTATTACGGCGGTTGCGAGTATGTCGATGTTGTCGAAAATCTTGCCCGTGACCGTGCGAAGAAATTATTCGGCGCCGAGTACGCCAACGTACAGCCGCATTCCGGTTCGCAGGCAAATATGGCGGTGTACTTTTCATTTATTAAACCGGGCGATACCGTCTTGGGAATGAATTTATCTCACGGCGGGCATTTAACCCACGGCTCCAATGTGAACTTCTCAGGTCAGTTATATAAGTTTGCGGCGTACGGTGTTTTAAAAGAAACCGGCCGCATCGACTACAACAATGTGGAAGATGTTGCCAAGCGCGAAAAACCGAAAATGATTACGGTCGGCGCAAGTGCGTATTCCCGCAATATCGATTACAAAGCGTTCCGGCAAATTGCAGATAGTGTCGGCGCGTTTTTATTTGCTGACATCGCTCATCCGGCAGGATTGATTGCAGCAAAACTGCATAACGATCCGCTTCCCTATTGCCACGTCGTTACCTCGACAACGCATAAAACGCTGCGCGGCCCTCGCGGCGGTTTAATTTTGATGGGAACAGATTTCGAAAATCCATTCGGACAAGTTGCTGCTAAATCCGGCAGAATAAAAATGATGTCAGAGTTGATCGATTCGATGGTCATTCCCGGAATTCAGGGCGGGCCGTTAATGCATGTAATCGCGGCAAAAGCGGTTGCCTTCGGAGAAAATTTGCGACCATCGTATCGCGTGTATGCCGAACAAATCATCAAAAACGCGCAAGCGCTTGCAGCAGCACTGATGAAACGCGGATTCAATATTATCTCGGGTGGAACCGACAATCATTTGATGTTGATTGACCTCCGGAATAAAAATGTTACCGGCAAAGCGGCGCAAGAAGCGCTTGATCTCTCCGGCATCACGGTGAATAAAAATGCAGTTCCATTCGACGACAAGTCGCCGTTGATTACCAGCGGCATCCGTGTTGGAACGCCTGCCGTAACAACCCGCGGCATGAAAGAACCGGAGATGGAACTCATCGCCGGACTGATTGATCGCGTCGTTTCCAATATAACCGATCAAAAAATATTTGAACACGTATCGAATGAAGTGCAACAGCTGACATCTCACTTTCCACTTTATGCTGAGTTGACGTAAGTTCATGGGATTTGGTCAAATTCTTTTCGAAAAATTTCTCCATAAAGCGGCGACAGCGAACGACCAAGAAGAGATGTCGTTCGTTGAGCACCTTGAAGAACTGCGCAAACAAATTATTAAAGCGGCTGCCGGCATTTTTATTGCCGCCATTCTTTGCATCTTCTTTTCAGATTTCATTGTTGGAACCATTCTTCTTCAGCCGATTAAAAATGTCGGATTAAAACTTCAAGTGCTTTCACCGTACGGCAAAGTACTTCTCTATATGGAAGCCATTTTATTTGCGGCAGTCGTGATCAGCATGCCGTACACATTGTATTGCTTGTGGAAATTTGTTGCGCCGGGATTATTGCCGAAAGAACGGCGGTACATTGCCGGCATCGTTTTTTATACGGCGCTGTGTTTTTTTATCGGCGTTGCATTTTCCTATTTTCTCCTCGTTCCCGCTGCGCTGAACTTTTTCGTTTCTTTCGGAACACCCGATATCGCGCTCAATATCGCAGTCGATCAATATGTCAGTTTTATGCTGGCGCTCATTCTCGGCGGCGGATTGGTTTTTGAACTGCCGATGATTTCTTATTTCCTCAGCAAGATGGGGTTGCTCACCCCGGCATTTATGCGCAAGTACCGTCGCCATGCGATCGTTGTCATTTTTATTATTGCCGCTGTCGTTACACCGACGCCGGATATGGTGACGCAAACCTTGTTGGCGTTGCCGATGTATTTTTTATATGAACTCAGCATTTGGATTTCGAAATTTTCCCAAAAGAAAAAATCTTCTGAATCTGCATCTTCAACTTCTTAATGGCATTTTCATCATCCATATCGCTCGATGTTATCCGAAACCCCGTCGATCAAGAAATGCGTCAATTCGATCTCCTTTTTAAAGATGCACTTCGTTCGCAGGTACCGTTGGTCGATTTGGTTGCACGGTACATTCTTCGTCAAAAAGGAAAACGTGTCCGTCCGTTGTTAGTGCTTCTGAGCGCTAAAGTATGCGGCGGTATTACCGAAAGTTCCTACCGTGCTGCAACGTTGATTGAAATGCTTCACACTGCCACGCTTGTGCATGATGATGTCGTGGATGATGCCGATATGCGACGCGGCTTGGCATCGATCAATGCTGTTTGGAAAAATAAAGTGGCGGTGTTGATGGGCGATTATCTTCTTTCGCGCGGATTGCTTCTCGCACTCAAACATCAGGATTATTATTTTTTGAATGCAACATCGAACGCCGTGAAACGCATGAGCGAAGGCGAGTTGTTACAAATCCAAAAAAGCCGGCATTTGAATTTAGATGAACCGACCTATCTCAAAATTATCAGCGATAAGACCGCCTCTCTCTTCTCTGCTTGTACCGATATCGGTGCTGCGAGTGCGACCGATGATGATTCGCAACGACAACGCATGCAAGAGTTTGGCGAAAATATCGGGCTGGCATTCCAGATACGGGACGATTTGCTGGATTATCTTGGCCGCAAAAGTTTATTAGGAAAACCAACCGGCGAAGACATCAAAGAAAAAAAATTGACGCTGCCGCTTATCTACGCTCTCCATGCTTCGGATAAACGCCATGCCCTGCATGCCCTCCGTTTGATTAAACGCGGCGCATCAAAAAAAGAAATTGAATGGATCTTGAATTTTGTTATCGAGGCGGGTGGCGTTGAATATTCGCTCCGGCGTGCGGAAGAGTTTGCTGCAACCGCACGGCAGCATCTTGCCGCATTTCCAGACTCACCGGCAAAAACATCCCTCTTGCAGTTTGTCGATTTTATTATTCAACGAAATAATTAAACTACCGGCAATTTTTATTTCGGCGTCGAAGCAGATTCGTATTTTGACGGGCACTTCGTCAATACTTCTGTCGCATGAAAATATCCGCTTTCATATTTTCCCTTGGCAACAACATTTGCCGCTAATTCAAAATTATTCGGCTTGGCACCATCCAACACAACACGCTCGATTCGATTGTTATCGTCTTTGAGATAAAACGTGAACCGCACTTTTTCCGTATCGAATCCCGATTCACGATCTTTTACCCATTCGCCTTTGACTTGAATTTTCTTGCCCGTTCGCTGTGCCGTTGCAAAATCACCGTACTCCACGTTGGAGTGAAGAAAATTTACTGTAGCAAGAATAAGCCCGGCAAGAACGACCATGCCTCCGATGATGAATTTCCATTTCATCGTTCAATCCTTTTTAATTCACGTTCGAGGATCGACAGTTTTCTATCGAGCCGCAGAAGATAGAAGACGATCCCCGCCCAAATGAGCAGCGTTACCGTAAGCACAACATATAATTGATTGTGACTGAGAAATTCGTACATAGTCGCCTCACTGTTTATTCGAAAAGATTGTTTGTTCTAATCGTGCAGCACGCACGCACACATTCCACAACCAGAAAAAAAACAAACTGAAGCCGAGAAGGCTTAAAAAAAAGACCAAGCGCATATTGAGCGGCATGTGCAATTGTGCCACCGGAGTCGAACCGGATGTGTCGCCTTGCGCGCCCGGATGCAATCCGCCAACAAGGCGCGGCATGACAAAAATAAAAAATGGCGCCGTCAATCCGGCAAGGATGGAATACACTGCAGAAAGCCGGGCGCGTACTTCATCGGAACCGAGGGCCGAACGCAGCGCAAAGTACGCGCCATAGATCAACAGCAAAATAACAATAGAGGTTTCACGAGGATCCCAATTCCAGAACGATCCCCAGTTGAACTTTGCCCAGATTGAACCAGTGACCGTGGCAAGAACACAAAACATAAATCCTAATCCTGCGGCTGAAACGGACTTAAGGTCATTATCAAAATCATTCGTTTGCAAATATCTGAATCCATACCATAACGATATGAGAAATCCAAGCACCGAAACCCAAGCAACGGGTACGTGATAAAAAATATTTCTCGCCTTTTCTTCCAGCCCAGGGATGAGGGGGAATTGCCAAAAAGTTTGAGGCACGGCAACCATGGGAATCACCATGCCGACGACAATGACAAATGTAATTAACACAATCGAAGCAATTTTTACGATCTTCATTTCGTCAATCTTTCCAAACATAGTCGAACAACAAATATGAACCGCCGGCCATAATCAACAAGTACGCAATCAATATTTGAAAATCGCCAAAGGCATCCGAAATATTTTCACCGTCAAGCGCTTTGGCTGTCGATTGCATGACCGTCATAAGCAATGGAATCAATACAGGAAACGATAGCACAGGGTACAAAGTTCCTTTGGAATGTGCTTTTGCAATGATCGCGGCAAGAATGGTCGCCGATGCAGCAAACCCTAAATCGCCTAACAACAGCGTGACGATAAAAATAGAAGGCGATTGAACAACAAATGCGGGAAAAACAACGATATACAGAATAGCAACAGCCCCTGTCAACAGCAGCGTAAGCCCTGCATTGAAAAATAATTTTCCCCAATAAACGACCGAAGGCGTTGCGACAAGTTGAAGTGTGAACGTTGTGCCGCGTTCTTCTTCGCTCACAAAGATGCGCGATAAGCCGGACATCGCCGTAAAGAATATGACCACCCAAAACATGCCCGCTAAAACATCCGAACTGAGGTGATCGTCTCTCAACGCAAAGAGAATGGTTGCCACAGCGATCAAGACAAACATCAATAATGCATTGAGCGCGTACCGCGTCCGAAGTTCCGAGCGAACATCTTTGGAAACAACAGCAACAATAGCGGCAATCGTCTTCACTGTTTTTCTCCCCGGTCCATTCCGACCTTGATCTCTCGATCGCACCAATTCGCTTCTGCTGCATCGTTCGTAGCGATAATGAGCAAATCCTGTTTTTTCTGTTCTTGAACAATCTGCTTTACAATTTCGACGCCGTCGTCGTCGAGATTGCTCGTGGGCTCATCCAATAATAAAACGTTCGGCCGGTGTAACAAGGCGAATGCATATTTCAATCGTTGTTTCATGCCGGAAGAAAATGTTCCGACATGATCATCGCGGCGATGCCAGAGATCGACAAGCATCAACAATTCTTGAATGCGCTGCCGATCAATTGTGTTTGAACGAATACGCGAAAGGAAGTGTAAATTTTCCAATGCAGTAAATTCGTCGTACAAATTGAGATACGGAGAAACAAAGCCGATCACGTGTCTGAATTCGCCGGAAAAAATCGTTTTGCCATCGATGCCATATTCGACACTGCCCTTGGTCGGCGTCAACAATCCGGCAAGAATTTTTGAAAGCGTGGATTTTCCCGCTCCATTTTTTCCTGTAATTGCCAACGATGCCGGCGATGATACTTCAAATGAAATATCATGAAAGATCGAACGGCGGTTAAAATCTTTGGAAATATTTTTCGCATCAATCGAAACCGTTTTCATTTGATCACAGCAACCTTCCATTTGTACGTATTGCCGTGCACCGTGGCAATGACAAAATATATTCCAGACGATAATTTCGATTTTATCAAGGATGTCGGCACGACGATGCTGCGTTTACCGAATTCCATTGATGTGCTGAGTTGTTGATTGAATACCGAATTAAGCGACGAGGAGACGAACGAAACGGCTGCCATTGCGTCGGGTTCGTTTGGCACTGGCAGCACCAAACGATTGGTTTGTTCCATATTGAACGGATTCGGCGTCGCCGCGAGATTGGTACTGGGAATATCCGAATGCCCTGCGGAATGCAAATAAAATGTTCGCCAGAGATTTGTATACTCAGCAGAATAGCCGGCATATAATCCGTTGGAGAGCAATTGATACGGCGCTGGCAACAAATTGGCGCTCAGTTCGACAGCAATCGATTGGGATGTTTCATCGCGCTGCAATGCTGCGGACATATCGGTATTCACCAAGATGGAAGTCAGCGTATCCTCGCCATCGACAAAATTATACATCGATATCGACAGCGGCTCTGCGCCGGAGGAAATGGTCTGGAAAGGATTGGCATAGGCAGCAACTTGAGCCGGAGTAAAACGCGGATAGTTTGCGCCGTTCAAATATGATTTGGAAGTATCCGCACGGTCGGCAGTAAAATAATTCCAGTATGCAAACTGTGCAAATTCATCATGGAGCATGCTTCCGTGTTCTGCAATGGCATCCCGAATGCTTTCGATATATCGTTCCGCCGGCATGTGGTTCCAGATGGTTTTTATGATTCCGACATCAAAGCGTTTGGCGAGAAATTGCATCCACACAACGCGTTCATATCCGCCATCACCAGCAGCGTACAACGATTGCCCGTTGAACAGAGAAAAAAAATCCGGAAGATATTGATAATAGTCATGTACTGCTGGATAGACATAACTTTCCATAAACACAGATGTCATTTCATAGGCATACCGCTCATCGACTTCATCGGTTGAAGAAATAATTCGGCAAGCGTACGATCCGAGTTGGATGGCATGATGAAATTCATGAGCGGCGGTTACTTCCAATGCGGGCATTCCTTTTGTCGAAAAAACCGCTTTGCTAAAATCATTATCGACAATCATTGCTGTGTAATATCTAATGCTGTCGTTGGGCAGCAACGCAAGCAAATCCGTTTCACCATATTCATCTAATCCCGAACAATCCTGGATCGTGATCGGATACCCCGTTTGTCCTACTTCCAACGGCGGCGCAAGAAATCCCAGTTCGTTAATTTCGACATCCCAGACATGATTAAAGATCGCACCGGCGGAATCGACATATTCTTTTGCCGTCCCCTCGACACGGGTATTGTTTGCATCAAGTAGTGCCGGCGTATTCGTTCCGGATGTATCGTAATAAAAATGAAAATGCCCGATGACTGTATCACACTGAGCAGTTGTTTGACGAATGGCCGTATGAAGTTGCAGTTTTTGCGATTCGGAAAGATTGTTCCATTGATTCAGCAGCTGCGCTGAAATGCCGATCCTGCATTTGCGAGAACATGAAGACTGCATTTGCGACATTGCAGCGTTCTGCACTAACATAAAGGCAATACCGTACACCAACCACCATCGACAGACAGAAGTCTTCACTCGTTGCACGGTGTCATTCGATAACAATGTCAAGAATGTTATTCCTTGGCTGATTCAGAAAATAAAATTTTTCCGTTGATAATTTTTATAACGCCTTCATTCGGAAGCGTGAGGGCAATATCGTTCCATCCATCGCCGTCAAAATCACCGATGGCAAAATGACTCAAGCGCGGTTCGCGCACAAGCAGTTGTTGGCCTTCAAAATTTCCATGTCCCAATCCTTTGAACCACACAATACCGCCAAGACTCGATGCGCCGGCAACAAGGTCAAGTTTTCCATCATGATCGATGTCCACGAATTGTACGCAGGAACGATCTTCCAATTTTATTCCGGCACAAATAATTCTTGGATCGTCAAACGTATTATTGGTATCGCCTTTGGAAATGAGAATTTCATTCGCAGGTTCGCCGGCATAAAGAATAATACTTGGAACGGTATCATCATCAAACTGCACCAACCAAAGATAGACGGATTTGACATTCGGCAGTGAAAAATCCCGCAAGAGCGCACGCTGATGAAACGAAAAACTTGAATCGCCGTTCGCGACAGCAAGATTTACTTGCGCGGTATCACCGGTACGATAGACGAATAGAATATCAGGATTTCGATCTCGATTCACATCGGCAACCATCGCTCCTAATAAATAATCAGGAGCCGAAAGGCGAAAGGTCCGTTCGAGAAATGAAGAACCTTCAAGTTGATTGAAAAAACTCAACGAACATCCTGCATCGCCATTCATATTTAACGAAACGAATTCTGCCAACCCATTGGAAGAAGTTTCGGAAATAATTTGCGATGCGCCCTCGCTCATAATGCTGGCGTTCGATAACGATCTGTTGCGATTATCGACTTTAATATAGGATATTTGATTTGCTTGTGGGTACGAAACGACGAGTCGGAGGGAAGAATCCGCAGAAGAATGCGTTGCAAGAAATTGAGGGCTTGCCGGCAGCGAATACGAAATCGGCCCGTACATCCCAGTATTTTTATGTCCAAAATAAAACGAAAATACATCGCTGCCGGTATTTGCAACGACAAGGTCGCTGATACCATCTCCGTTAAAATCATTCGCACAAATCGCTGTGGGAGTTAATCCGGCTGCAAGATACGCTGTGTCGGCAAGAGAAATGCCGTGCACGCTGTTGTGAAACACAAGTTGCTTTTTCTTTTTGTCAAGCACAACACATTGCTTCGAACTATCTGCCAAGGTCAGTACTTGAACAGAAGCTGCTTCTTCGCCGGCAGCAAACACATCGACATCGGTAAAGGGTTCTTCATCTGCATTATGAATTACTTCCAGCGCCGATGGATGGATCGTTACGGCAAGATCGTTGAGACCATTATTATCCAAATCTCCCACGGCAACATCGACAAGTTGATTATCGACGGCAATATTTTTCTTCCACGTAAAATCGCCGAAATCATTCCCCTCCCAGAATTGAAGTTCGGAACGTTTATGGGAAACGAGCACTAAATCCGTTGTGGGGTGCCGGAAGAACGAAGCAGGAATAATTTGATCGATATCTCCATGAACGGGAAACACGCTTTGATCTAAAAATCTTCCTTTCCCCACGCCGTACAACATATGCAATTCGCTTTTAACCCAATCAAAGATCACCAGATCGATAAGATTATCGTTGTTCAAGGGAACAAGTACGGCGGCTGCAATAGGATTGTCCTGCGCTATCGGCGGGCCTTGTCTATATCCGCCGGTGCTTGTTGCCAGGAACGGCAATATTCCGGGAGTATTGCGATCATACACCAACACATCGGGGCGTCCATCGTTGTTCACATCGCCGACAAGCAAATGCGCTACCGGATATGGAAGATGAATGACTGCCGACGCTCGCAGTGTGTCTGAAGCGTAATCCGTGACAACCGTAACAGTTTTCGAGCGGCGATTCAAAAAAAATAACTGCGGCATGGTACTGCGAGCGGTGTCGGAAACACACACCTCATCAAACACAAAATTGATATGCTTGGGTGAACACTGAAACGATGACGATGTAGCATCAAATGTAGCAATGGCGATGTCGGGATTTTGAGACGACCACAACAACAATGTTTGGTGCACAGCATGAGCAACGACGAAAGTACTATGATCATATTGAGCAGGCAGCGATTGAAAGCGTACTTCTTCCAACGCGCTTTCACTCGTTTGTGCAGAACACGTTCGCATCGCAAGCCAGCAAAGGAATGACGTAGAACTTGCGACACGAAAAAAATATTGACGACAACATAAAATGTAGTACCACACAGTACCAGACACATTCTCCCCCGGACACTTCACGCTTTCCGCCGATGCTGTAGTCGTAATTGCCGTCGATGCGCTGCATCTCGATACCGCCGTTTTTCCGTTACCGTTACCGGACGCACCGATGGCACCATCGTGGGCTTGCCGTTTTCATCGATCGCGACAAATGTCAGATACGCAGAATTCGTATGCCGGCGTTCTCCGGTTAATAAATTTTCTTTTGTCACACGGACACCGACTTCCAACGACGTGGTGAACGCTCGATTCACCGACGCTTGCAGCAATACGACCTCGCCTTGTTTCACGGGATGATGAAAATTCAATTCATCAACCGACGCTGTAACGCACAATTGATGAGTATGACGCGAAGCGGCAATCGCGGCGGCTATATCTAACCAATGCATCAGACGGCCGCCTAATAAATTTCCCATCCGATTGGTATCGTTCGGCAAGACAAGCTGCACCATTTCAACTTGTGATGCTTTGACGGTTTGATTTTTTTTCTGCGCCATTAGTTTCCGTTCACTGAAGCCGGTGCTTGAGCTGGTTTCGCTTTCGGCGGCGGCTGCGAAGCAGCTTCCGCAATTCTGGATTTCAATTCTTCTTTTAATTTTTCCGCATCGGCAAGCAGACTGCTGTGCGTATATTTCACAAAAAATTTATCTAATTCTTTTTGAGCTTCGGAATATTTTTTCCGATTCATCATGGCTTCTGCTTTTTTCAGTTGCGCCGGTTCTGCGTACGGCGAATCGTGATATTTCTCCAGCACGAGGTCAAAGTAAAAAGCGGCTGCTCGATAATATTCCATGTGCATATAGGTAATGCCGTTTTCGTATTCTTTTTGCGCTGCTTTTGTATTCAACTCATTGATGCGAACTTCCGCGGCATGCACCAGCGTATCATTGGGAAAATAATCGATGTATGCCTGATATTCATCCAACGCTTTTTTGGAATAGTCTTGATCGAGAGACGACCCTGGCGACATATTGTAATAACACGTTGCCATTTGAAAACGCGCGCGTGCAACATACGGGCTTGCAGGCATCGTTCGAATTAATAAATCGTATTCGTATGCCGCTAAGATATATTCTCCTCGATAAAAATGGCATTCACCCATATAAAACTGCGCTGCGTCGGCGACGCGAGTTCCTTGATATTGCAATCCGACAATTTTAAATTCTTCAATCGCATCTAAATAATTTTCCGCTTTGAACTCTTTCATGCCAAGTTGATAGTGCTGCTCTGCCGTCATCTGCTTGGTGATTTCTTCAGAACTGCAGCCCCCGATATTCCATAACAGGATTGAGATGCCGAACCAGAAAATAATATTAATGAAGAGATGTTGCAGTGGTGTTTTCAACAAAGTATCCTTGTTCATTTTTCTTGATAATAACATTCGATAATTTTGAAATCCGCGTGATGACATAATCCGCTTCTTTCGCTGAAATCGTTGCCGTCGGTTGATATCCTGCGCGGAACGGTATCAATTGAATAGACGAAACACGGGTACCGCTGTTCCGTTTTTCAAACATGAATTCTGCAGCAAACGACCAGACGGCCCATTTTCTTTGCGGCTGATAAAACACCGCATTTCCGAGCGAGTGAACGATCCAACTTTGTCCGTACCGCTCGACTCCTTGCGGCACATGCGGATGATGTCCCAGCACAAGATCGGCGCCGCATTCTGCAAGCCAATGCAATTGATGGTTCGTCAACGTATCCGGCATATCTGAATATTCCGTTCCGCCATGAAAACTCGCGATGACCACATCGACCTTTTGTTTTAAATGACGAATCTCTTCTGCTGCCCGCGCGGAATCAAAGAGCGAAATCCGTCCGCGCCAGCCGTAATGAAAATTCACCAATTGCGTATACGCCAAAACTCCGATGGTGATTCCATGGCATTGCAACATGGCCGGCGCAAATGTATTCGAATCGGTCGTTGTGCCTGCAAATTTTATTCCAACTTCCTTCAAACATTGAATCGTTTCATCCAAGCCCTTTGTGCCATAATCGAATTCATGATTGTTGGCGGTCGAAACAATCGTGATGTGCGCATTCCGTAATGATGCTGCCGCAACCGGTGGAGCGCAAAAAACAATATTCGATGTCGGACTTTGCGTTTCACCATGCTGTTCGGAAATCGGGCTTTCTAAATTCGCAAAGACCATATCGGCTTGATGAAAAAGCGAAGTCATTTTTTCAAACGGATAATCGACTCTGCCCTTCAGCAACTCTTGTCCGACAGACCGCCCGAGATTGATATCGCCAACCGCAAGCAGCGTTGCATGCAAAAGAGAATCTTGCTGTTGTGCTTTTCCCGCAACGGCGACCCAAAGCATGAGAAAAGCAAATCGGAGTATCGATTTCATTTTTAAAAAGAACAAGCTGGGAACCATTGCAACCTTACAAACCGCCCATCGCTAGTTGTTCTAACCGTGCGATGCGTTCTTCCGTCGGCGGATGCGTTGAAAATAATTTCATCACGCCACCGCCTGTTAATGGATTGACGATGAACATGTGCGCCGTTGCTGTGCCGGCATTTTGCATCGGCACTAATTCTGCGCCGCGTTCTAATTTTCGCAGGGCATTCGCCAAACTTAACGGCTTGCCGCTGATACGCGAGCCGCCTTCATCCGCCGCAAATTCACGCGAACGCGATACCGCCATTTGAATGAGTAACGCTGCAATCGGCGCAAGAATGATCATCGCAATTTCGCCCAGCGGATTGGAATTTTTACTGTCGCGTCTTCCACCGCCGAATATTTCCGCATACATCGCCATACGGGCAACAAACGTAATGGTTCCCGCTAATGCCGCTACCAGCGTCGAAATTAAAATATCCCGATGCTTCACGTGCGCTAATTCATGGCCGATCACGCCTTCCAATTCATCATCGCTCAACACTTGTAAAATTCCTTCTGTTGCCGCAACAGCCGCATGCTCGGGATTTCTTCCGGTAGCAAACGCATTGGGTGTTGCGCCGGGTAAAATATATACTTTCGGCATCGGCAGCTGCGCCTGCGATGCCAACTGCCGGACGATTCTGTACAACCGCGGCGCTTCCGCTTCGGCCACTTCTTTTGCGCCGTACGACATCAACACAATTTTATCGGAAAACCAATACATTCCAAAATTCATGAGCAACGAAAAAATAAATGCGAACATTAACCCTTGTTCGCCGCCGATTGCTTGGCCAAGAAACAGGAGCAAGCCCATCATCAAAGCAATCAGCATTACTGTTTTTATTGAATTTGACATTTCGATCTTTAACCTTTCATCTCAAAATACTGAACGCCATGAAATTTATGAAAAAATGCACGGAGTATCAATAACGTGCGCTTTCATTCTTGACAACGAATTTTGATGAAGATTAATGACGTTGCAATAATTGTTGCAGAGTGTTCGCAACCAATTCCGGCCGCTCGTCAAGGAAATGACGCGAGAAACGGCGGGCACGCTGTACTTCATACGAATCCACTTCTGCTGCAATCAAATCTTCTTCCAGCAAGTTCGCCGTTGCCAGCATTTCACCGCCCGGTGAAGTGATATTGGAACCGCCCCAAAAATTTACGCCGTCTTCAAACCCCACACGGTTACTAAAAAGTAAATAGGTGTTGAGCAGGCGCGCATACGTGCGATGATGTTCATGATTGACAATCTGGTTGTCAAGCTGTTTGCTCTCGCCTGAAATGCGCGTGGGGCTTGCTGTGAGGCAAAGAATTGCTTCGGCGCCATCCAATGCAAGTAAATACGGCAGCGAGACATGCCACAGGTCTTCGCAGACCAACATTCCGAATCGACCGAGTTTGGAATCGAACGCAGTAACATTGTTGCCGGCGCCAAAGTAGCGGCCTTCTTCAAACATTCCATACGTGGGCGGATAAATTTTTCGATGAATGTGTTTGATCATGCCATCTTCTAAAAACATTGCGCTATTGAAAATGCCGTGATTGGTTCCGCTTTCCACAAACCCTATGGCAAGAGAAATCGATTTGCTTTTTTCCAGCAAGCGTTGAACAATGTCGCTGTGTGCCGGATCGAGCGCCACATCCCACGCAAGATCGCGCAACGTATAGCCAGTCAAACTTAATTCGGGAAATACAACAAGCTGAGCGCCTTCTTTTTGCGCACGATCGATATACTCGAAATGGTGCTGAAGATTTTTTTCTGTTGCACCGACGCGGCAGTCAATCTGAGCAATGGCAGCTTTAAATTTCATGGTCAATCGACAACCACTTCATTGGAAAGTTCGTCGGCATCGCCGGGTCGCGGCGGGAAATAGTTCGCCAGCACCGCACCGACGGATTGCACGCCATGAATAACACCGTCGCGAAATTTTTGTTGCGAAAAATGTTCCGACATTTCTTTGGCAATGTTCTCCCATGTTCCTTCTTGCACAACGGCATGAATTCCTTCATCGGCATAAATATGGAATCGCCGGTCGTGTAAGAGAAGAAAAATAAGAATACCGGTACGGTCGTTCGTTTTCTTCATGCCAAGCGCATAAAATTCTTTCTGCGCAAGCTGTTCGAGCGGCGTTTTGCGCTCACGCCAACCGCGCTTCTGGCGAATGCTGACGCGAATTTCTCCCGATGTCGTTTTTTCCGCTTCGCCGATAGCATGCGCGATTGCGTTCAGATCTTCTTGCGAAAATATTTTTTTGACGTGTTTCATACCATTCGACCTTATGAAAGATCAATCATTTTGATGTTGCCGATATATTGGACCGTTTTATCTTCTTTGAGATTGCGCAGCTTATCTAATTTCACCAACAATCGATCGACATTATCATCGATCAATTTAAAATATTTAACTGCTTTTTCCGGGACGTTTCCCTTTTGTAAGATGCCGGCCGTTCTTTTCATCTTGATCAGCGGCTTATGAATCTGTTCCGAAACTTCCACCACCAATTTTTGCATCACCTCTAAACGATTTTTTCTAATCTCCAATTCCATGATTTCATTTTTTAAGCGGTGCTTTTCGACGATGCGCAGTAATGATTGCGGGAAGACATGCGAGGTAATGTCGGATTTTAATAAATAATCCTGCACACCCAGCCGCATCACTTCTAAGGCAAGCTGAACATCCTGATTGATCGTGAGGAAGACCACAGGAATCTTGCAGTCGCATTCTTTTAACGCAACGACAAAATCTTTGCCCGTTTTATCGCCCAGAAAATAATCTGTTACGATAATATCGATCTCGTGAGGTTGTTCAAGAAATTCTAATGCGCTATCGACCGATGACCGATGAAGAATGTTGAATGTTGCGCCTTCAAAACTTTCCAATCGTTTTTGGATAAGCGGTGCGACTAAATCGTCGTCATCGACTAACAAGATGGTAATGGTGTTCGTACTCATAACCTTTCTCATCGGTTACCAACTTCCGGATGCGCCGCCGCCGGCAGAAAATCCGCCGCCGCCGCTAAAGCCGCCGAACCCGCCGCCCGATCCAAACGATGAACCGCTGCCAAACGAACCAGGCCATCCGCCGCCGTAGCCCCAGCCGGAATAATATCGATGTCCGCCGGAACCGACAATATATCTGCGCCGTCCGCCCATCAGCGGCATGAATACCGTAAAGAAAAAAATCACCGCAATGAATATTAATCCGCCGGAAATGGCAGGGGCTTTATCTTTCTGTTCCGCTTTGTATTCGCCCGCAGTGGCGCGCATAATCGCATCGACGCCGCTGACGACACCGGCAAAATAATTTCCTGCACGGAACTGCGGCGTGATCTCGTTGCGAATGATCTGCGATGAAAGAGCATCGGTCAACACGCCTTCTAATCCGGGCCCGACTTCAATGCGCATTTTATGGTCGTCTTTGGCGATCAGCAGCAAAACGCCGTTATTTTTTTTCGCCTGTCCGATTTTATTTTCGGAAAACGTTTTGTTCGCATATTCTTCGATGTCGCTGCCTTCGAGCGATGGTATCATTAAGACGACAAGCTGGTTCGATGTCGAATCTTCAAACTCTTTCAACATTTTTTCCAGCGCCTGCCATTCCTGAAAACTCAGCGTGTTGGTAAAATCCGAAACGCGTTGTTCCACTTTATAAATTTTCGTATCTGCAGCGGCAGCCGATGCTCCGATGGCCAGCAGCAGAAAAAGAATTCCAAAACGAAAACGATTCATAATCAATCCTAAAATTTAACCTGCGGCGGTTTTTCCGATCCGGCCACGGCCTGGAAATACTGTAACTCATGAAATCCGCCGAAGCCCGCAATGAGCGAGCCGGGAAACCGGCGAATCAAGGTATTGAAACTTTGTGTCTGATCGTTAAATTGCATGCGCGCAACCGTAATCCGATTTTCCGTCCCTTCCAATTGCGCCTGCAAATCTAAAAAGTTTTGATTGGATTTGAGATCCGGATATTTTTCAACAACCACCATTAAACGGGAAAGAGCGCTGCCTAAGCCGTCCTGCGCCTTTTGAAATTGCTGGAATGCCTGCGGGTCGTTTAACATCTGCGGTGTTATTTTCATCTGTCCCACACTGGCACGCGCTTCGGTAACACCGATGAGCACTTCTTTTTCCTGCTTCGCGTATCCCTTCACCGTTTCCACGAGATTCGGAATAAGATCGAACCGCCGTTGATATTGATTTTGTACCTGACCCCATGAGCTTTTTACCGATTCATCCGCAGTCACAATTTTGTTGTACACGCCGACGCCCCAGCCGACAATAATAGCAAAAAATAAAATAATACCGCCGATAATCGATAAAGCAATAATCCAACCTTTACTCATAGAACGTCCTTTCCGTTTGCTTGTTCTCTTTCTTTTCTATGGTAGCAAAAGTTCAAACCAAAAACAACCCGCAAATATTACGGCAATATTGTTTTTTGCTATTCCATAGACTTGTTCGTATTTTGAAACATAAAAATGAGAGACCGACATGCGTACTTACCTGCGAGCAAAAATTCATAAAGCCACCGTTACCGAAGCCGACCTGCATTACGTCGGTTCCATTACCATCGATGAAGCGCTAATGCAGCGCGCCGATATTGCAGAATACGAAAAAGTTTTGGTGGTAGATAACAAAAACGGCAGCCGGCTGGAAACGTATGTCATTAAAGGAAAAAAAAATTCCGGCGTCATCGGCATCAACGGCGCGGCCGCACACCTCATGCATAAAGGCGATGAAGTCATCATTATGACATTTCAAACGACCGACCGTCCGAAGAAACCGATCAATATTTTAGTCGATCATCATAATCGCTTCTTAAAATATTTAAAAGAACAAGCCGAAATGCGCGATTGCGACGGATGCTGACATCGTCGTTGAGTGGCGCGATATGGGGAATGAACGAGGTTGCAACAACGATAACGCTC
>DATKMP010000087.1:0-7288 GCA_035541775.1 Bacteroidota bacterium
TCAAGGTACGCATCCTATCATCGAGCGGCTGCTGGAATTCCGGCAGCTCACAAAATTAAAATCGACGTACGTCGATGCATTGCCGAAGCTTGTGCATCCGCGAACCGGACGGGTGCACACATCGTTCAATCAAACGGTCGCCATCACCGGACGGCTTTCGAGCAGCAATCCGAATTTGCAAAACATTCCGATACGAACAGATATCGGGCGTTCGATTCGCAAGGCATTCATTCCCGGCGGGAACGATGCCCTGATTCTTTCCGCAGACTATTCTCAAATTGAATTGCGCGTTATGGCGCACGTTGCGAGCGACGACGGATTGATTGAAGCATTTCAAAAGAAAGAAGATATTCACGCCACCACAGCCGCAAAAGTGTTCGGCGTCTCAGCATCGGATATTACGCGCGATATGCGCCGCAAAGCAAAAGAAGTGAACTTCGGAATTATGTACGGCATCGGCCCATTCGGGCTTGCCCATCGACTTGATATCAGCCAAACAGAAGCAAAAGAAATTATTGCAAGGTACTTTGAACGGTTCCCCAAAGTCCAGCAATACATTCATGATACGATCGCAAAAGCACGAACAGACGGTTACGTCAGCACTCTACTCGGGCGGCGGCGATACATGCCCGACATCAAAAGCAAAAATCAAACGGTGCGGCAAAATGCTGAACGGCAAGCAATCAATATGCCGATTCAAGGAACTGCCGCAGATATGATCAAACTTGCTATGGTGCATATCGACGCCGCATTGCAAAAGAAGAAATTACAAAGTACGATGCTGATTCAAGTCCATGATGAATTGGTGTTTGAAATTCCTGCGGGCGAAGAAGCTCTGATGCGTACGTTGGTGCATGAAACAATGTGCAACGCACTGCCCCTTGCCGTTCCGATAGAAATCGAAATCGGAACAGGCAAGAATTGGTTAGAGGCACATTAAGCTTATATTAACGGCGCCTATGCAACAGCAACGAAATGCCCCAGAGCACTAACAGTACCGGCCAGTAGACGCGAATGTAATGCTGCGCATCGTACCAGTCGATATAATCCCACCACCATAAAAAATAGAGAACACCGTAGCCGATAAAAAATAGCGCCGGCACCAGTACACCGAAACGACGCGGTTCGAAAATAAATTGCATAACGAAGGAAAGTCCAAGAGCGATCGACAACACCGCAATCCAATCCCACTGGCCGTACTGCAACCATTGAAAGCGATGAACAATTTCTGCAACACTGACAAAGAAAACGAGGCTTCCCCAAAAAACTACTCCGCGCCGTTTATACACAAATGCCTGAACGACGGAAAAGATTCCTACACAGGCAAGTGCAATCCACATGATGATATGCCCGTTGTACGGAATAAGATTAAAACGATGAAGCAATAATCCGCCGCCGACCAAAATCAAAAATATTCCGAATGCCGAAATTCCTTTTGAACGAGATCGAAGTGTATCATTCATCGGTCACCTCGCTGTTTTCCTGTTTGTAAATCATCTTCCGGCAAAATAAGATACAACAATGCGTAGAGAATAAATCCTACGCCGCCGGATAACACCGTAAAGATGATATAGGCAACGCGAACAATCGTAACATCCAAACCAAAGTATTCTGCCAGTCCGCTGCATACGCCGAGAAATTTTTTGTTCGTTGCTGAACGATGAAGTTTTCGCGGCTGAGGAGTTGGTTCCTCTGCCGAAGCAAACGGCGGTTCCGGCGTTGACGATTCTACCGTACCTGCCGGCGAGGCAGTATCGTCTTTCATTTCAGCAGGTGGTACGGTGGGAGGGATCGTTTGTCCATGCCGCGTCAGAAAAAAAATTCCCGCAAGTATCAAAATACCGGGGAAAAAGAATTCCCATCCCCAACACCACCAGTGACCAAACGAAATTAAATCGAGATTATCCAACAAGATCACAATACCGACAGCGATAAAGATCATGCCAAAGATGCCTGCCGCTGAAAAATCTCGATGCGATTCTTCCGTAACATTTTTGTCTGGGGTATGCTGCTCGCGAGGAATGACAAAGTATAACACAGCATATAAAAAAAGGCCCGAGCCGCCAAGCAGTGTCAGCAGAATCCACACAAGCCGTACAATGGTCGGATCGACGTCCATGTAATTTCCCAAACCGCCGCAAATTCCTGCGAACACGCGGTTAGAATTACTTCTGAAAAGTTTTCGTTGTTGTGTCGTCATCGTTCATTCCTCCACAGTTAATCTTTTCTTTCATTACGTGCGAGCGATGTGAAGGTTACAAAAAAATCCCGACAAAGCCGGGATTTTTTTTAAACGACGGAAGCCGAAAGAATTCCTTATACTTCCATAATTTCTTTTTCTTTGTTCGTCAACAGCGCATCAATGTCTTTCGTGTATTTATCGGTAAGTTTTTGCGCATCTTGTTCGCCGCGTTTGCGTTCATCTTCCGGCATGTGTTCGGCTTTTTCTGCTTTTTTCAGATGCTCGATAGCATCGCGCCTGATATTTCGTACCGCAATCTTTCCATCTTCGCCAAATTTTTTCACGAGCTTCACAAGTTCATGGCGCCGTTCTTCATTCAGCGGCGGAATGGGAACACGCACGAGCGTCCCATCGCTCATCGGATTCAAGCCAAGATTTGCCTGCAAAATTGCTTTTTCGATTGCAGGGATTAAACTTTTTTCCCACGGCTGAATTGCAATAGAATGAACATCCGGCGTGCTGACGCTTGCCATTTGATGCAAGGCGGTCGGTGTTCCGTAATAATCGACTTTGACGGAATCCAACAATGCCGTTGTCGCTTTCCCCGTCCGAATTTTGGAAAGCTCCTCGCGTACCACATCGATTGCTTTCTTCATTTTATCTTCTGCATGCTTGAGTATATCTTTTGATGTTTCCATGATCATTCCATCAATAAGTGAGCGATAGATGGTTATTACGATTTTTTTTCTGAAAGTTCAAATATCCGCGAACCGACTGGTTCGCCCATCACGACACGTTTCAGATTTCCCTGTTTATTCATGTTAAAAATAACCAACGGCAGGTTATTTTCTTTTGACAACGTAATCGCCGTCAAATCCATTACGCGTAAATCTTTTTTCAACACGTCGGCATAGGAAATTTCCGGAAAATGCACCGCACCGGAATTTTTTTCCGGATCGCTGTCGTAGACACCGTCAACACGTGTTCCTTTCATAATGACATCGGCGCCGATTTCGATGGCACGAAGCACTGCTGCGGTATCGGTCGTAAAATACGGATTGCCGGTTCCTGCGGCAAAGATGACCACGCGGCCTTTTTCCAAATGCCGTATCGCACGGCGGCGGATAAATGGCTCGGCAATGCGCGCCATATCGATAGCCGTCAGACAGCGCGTTTTCAATCCTTTGCGCTCAAGCGCACTTTGCAACGCCAACGCATTGATAACGGTTGCAAGCATTCCCATGTGATCGCCCGTCACTTTATCGACGCCATCGGAAGAATCTTCGACACCGCGATAAATATTTCCCCCGCCGATAACGATGCCGACTTGAACGTTCAAGTCGATGACCGCACGTACTTCTTCAGCATACTTATTCAAAATATTTTGATCGATTCCATACTCACGGTCACCCATCAACGATTCGCCGCTGAGTTTTAACAGAATGCGCGTATAACGTGTCTGGCTCATAGATGCTCCCACAAAAAAAATCCCGAAGGGCTTCGGGATTATGATTTTTAGTTTGCTGTATCACCAAGCTGGTATCGAACGAACCGGCGAACGAATAATTTTTCTCCGACCTTCGCGGTTTCTTCATCGATCAAATCTTTGATCGTCTTGCCGGAATCTTTAATAAAACTTTGTTCCAGCAGTACCACTTCTTGATAAAATTTATCCAGCCGCCCTTGTGCAATTTTTTCGGCAATCGGTTCCGGTTTGCCTTCATTCATTGCTGCGGTTTTATAAATTTCCAATTCTTTATCGATGACTTTCTTTTCGATTTGCTCGCGCGAAATATATTGCGGCGACATTGCGGCAATTTGCATCGCAATGTCATGCGCCAATTGTTTGAAGCCCGGCGTCTTCGCAACAAAATCCGTTTCGCAATTCAACTCCACCATAGTGCCGATACGTCCGCCGGCATGAATGTATGCTTCCACCACGCCTTGGTTCGCTTCTTTATCTGCGCGCTTTGCTGCTACAGCCGCGCCTTTTTTCCGGAGGTATTCAATGGCTGCTTCCATATCGCCGTTGGTTTCGCTCAACGCGCGTTTACAATCCATCATTCCTGCGCCGGTTTTATCGCGCAGTTTTTTTACTATCTCACTGCTAATTTCTGCCATATTACTCTTTTCCTTTTTGTTGCTTTTTCTCTGCCGCTTTTGCTTCTTCTTCGGCCGCGGCTTCAGCTTCTGCTTGCTGCTTTGCACTTGCACGAAGACCGCCTTCCAATACCGCATCGGCAATGGCTTTGGTGATGATCTGAACGGATTTCAGCGCATCATCGTTTGCGGGAATGGGAAAATCGATCGGATCGGGATCGGTGTTCGTATCGACAATGGCAATCACCGGAACGCCGAGGCGTTTCGCTTCTTTGACAGCAATCGCTTCTTTTTTAATATCGACCACAAAAACAAAACCCGGCATGCGCGACATTTCGACGATGCCTGACAACACTTCCTGAAGTTTGTCGCGTTCACGCGTCAACCGCAGCCGTTCTTTTTTGGTGATGTTCTCAAAGGTTCCGTCCGTTTCCATTTTTTCGATGTTCGTCAAATGCTTGACGCTTTTACGAATGGTCGAAAAATTTGTCAGCATCCCGCCAAGCCAGCGTTCTGTAACATAAAATGCATTGCACCGCACGGCTTCTTCACGAACGACGTCACGCGCCTGCACTTTGGTGCCGACGAACAACGGTTTCTTTCCTTCCGCAACAATATTGGAAACAGCATTACATGCTGCTTCCAACAATTCTTGTGTTTTTTTAAGATCGAGAATGTGAATCCCATTTCGTTCCATAAAAATATAGGGACGCATTTTGGGATTCCAACGGCGGGTCAGGTGCCCGAAATGGGTACCGGCTTGGAGCAGTGCTTCGAGTTCTACGCGAGGCATACGAGTTATCCTTTCAGTTTATTCTTCTATTCTCTTCACCTTCTTCCGGAATCCCGTTACAGATTTATTTTACCGCAACAGGACACTGCCGGTCGAATCAGAGAATATGAGTGATGATGTAAATTGTTTATTCCCAAAATATCGTTCTCAGGAATAAACACCGCCGCAATTTCTGCGGCGGTTGTGAACAATATTCGATTAACGTTTCGAGAATTGGAACCGTTTACGGGCTTTCTTCTGTCCGTATTTTTTCCGTTCCACCATACGCGGGTCGCGCGTCATGAGATTTGCATTGCGCAAAGGGCTGCGCAGATCTTCATCCAGCGCTACCAACGAGCGTGCAATGCCTAATCTGACGGCACCAGCTTGACCGGCCGGCCCGCCGCCTTCCACACGGATGTGCGCATCATAGCGGCCAAGGGTTTCGGTCACTTGAAACGGGCGTAAAATTGCTTCCCGGTATAACGGCAACGGAAAGTAATTTTCGAATTCGCGGGCGTTGATAAAAATTTTTCCGGATCCTTCGACGAGCTTTACACGAGCCACGGCAGTTTTCCGGCGTCCAACAGTAATAGGTCGTTGCATGAACTATTCTTTCCTCATTAAAACGAAAATGGTTCTGGCTGTTGCGCAGCATGCGGATGTTCTGCGCCGCTGTACACTTTTAATTTTTTAAACATCTGCCGCCCTAAACGATTATGCGGCAGCATGCCACGCACGGCATGTTCAAGAACATCTTCCGGCTTGGTTTTGATAACATCTTTAAATTTTTCAAATCGTGCACCACCCGGATAGCCGGTATTATGATACAGTTCTTTTAACTCAGGACGTTTTCCGGTCATTTCAACTTTTTCACAGTTGATGATCACCACGAAATCGCCAAGATCGAAGTTCGGCGTGAACACCGGTTTATGTTTGCCGCGCAAGAGCTTTGCCGCTTGCGACGCAATTCGTCCGAGTGTTTTTCCTTTGGCATCGAGAAGATACCATTTCTGTTCAACTTCCGACGGTTTGAAGAACCGTGTTTTCGGTGTCGTTTCCACTGATCAATCTCCTAACATCAATAATTCTACTCTACACTTTTTTCGCTGCACATTTTATTTTTTGCAGCGTACTGTTGTCTCTTATCTCGTGCACCCACCAGGACTCGAACCTGGAACCCACTGATTAAGAGTCAGTTGCTCTACCAATTGAGCCATGGGTGCATGGGTTAATGACTCGTTGGCGCAGCGACAGGTGCTTGTTGTGTCGGCGGCAAAGCTGCCGGCGGTGCGGACTGAATAACGCTTTCACGTTTCGTTTCGCCGCGCGGCAAAAGCCACAGATTGATGACAAGCGCAAGAACCATAAAAATTCCTGCAAGCCACTGCGTTGTTTTCGTAAGAAAATCTGACGTACGGCGGACTCCAAATACTGCGCCGATGTTTGCCCCACCAAAGCTTCCGGCTAGTCCACCGCCTTTGCTCGACTGCATCAAAATAGCGAGCATCAATAAAATTCCAATAATAATTTCAATAATAATTGCAAGCGTATACATCGCGATTTTTTCCCTTATACGAAAAAAATCCCCACCATCAGTGGGGTTAGATAAGATAGTATAGCAAATTTTAGCCCAAAACGCAAGACTGTTTTACTCTGAATTATGAAGTTTTTTCGTTTGGACCTATGCGGATATTATAAGGATTGTTTCTTTTTAAATGCGTCGAATAATATTTGCAAATTGTTTAATTCCTTTTGCAATTCGTCGATGCTTTCGAGAGGTGGAAATTGTTCTTTGGCGCGGCCTGCGGTTTCTAATGCGAAACATAAATCTCCCAACCGTTTTGCCCCGAGATTGTAACTGCTGCCCTTCAAGGTGTGAGCGGTCGTTCGCAATGCTTCAAAATCTTTTTTCAAAATCGCATCGCGTATTGACGATATCATCTTTGGCGATTCCGCCATATAGATTTCCACAAGTTCATAAACGAATTCCACATCGGTCTCTTCTTTCAACATGGTCAATCGTTCTACCAGCGCTTCTTCATATTCGGCTTGTGTCATCATTTAGTTCCTATCGTTTCTACCCATTTTAAAAGAATATTTTTTACTTCATCAACCAGCATCGGCTTGCTCAGATAATCGTCCATGCCGGCAGCAAGGCATTTTTCACGGTCACCCTGCATTGCATTTGCGGTCATCGCGACGATGGCGATGTTATTTTTGAAATGGCCGGT
>DATKMP010000088.1:0-14146 GCA_035541775.1 Bacteroidota bacterium
TTCTATTTGATGAACGTTTCTTTATCTTCCACGCGGAAGGTGGACATTGCCGACGATGTTTCGCAGCTGATACCCGGTTCAAATCCGAATTCTGCCTGAGCAATGCGTGATGCTTCTATCGTCAGAAGACCGATGGGAATACCGACCGGACATGCAATGGTGCACGAGCCGCACGAAATACAGCGGCCGGCAAGGTGCATCGCACGATTCATATGCCACTGAAAATTTCCCTGCGCTGTCGAAGGAACGCTGACCCATTGCGGCTGATTGCATTCCACAATGCAACGTTCGCAATAACACAGCGGACATGCGGCGCGGCATGCATAGCATTTAAAACACTTGTCCAATTCATTTTGCCAGAATTCGAATTTCTCCGGTATCGACATCTTCGCAATGTCATCAATTTCTTTGACGACAAACGGCGGAAAATAGACCGGATGAGTCTGTGCATATTTTTCCAACGAAAGGTTGTCGGTCAAAACTTCCAGCGTCTCGTTTTCAACGGCAAGCGTTACAAGTGCATCACTTCGCAATTGATTTTCTGCAATCATCTGCACAATCGACCGTACGGCTGCGGGATGCGCAACGATCGCACTCTTGCCCATTTTTTTAATTTCCGGTTTATTGATAAAGGCCGCAAGATTCTGATGGCAGCGCTCATCCCAGACGAGCGTATCGGCATCCGCCGCATTGCGAATAAACACAGGCCGCGCTTTACCATTGCTTCCTTCGCCATACCCGATGACAACCTGTACCGTTCCGGCTTCCAACAATTCTTTTACTTTTTGATGTAATGCTTGCATAATATTTTATTTCGTCAGCAACTTCAATGTGTGTTGTATCAAACTCAAATCGCCAACAGCGCCATGCCCGGGAATAACAATAACTGCATCAGAGAATTCTTTAGCAACTCTCTTTAACGTTGTTGGATAAGCAGCTAAATCAGCATCCGCAATATTACCGATGTTTGCTGCTTTTTGTTCTTTCACCATACATCCGGCGAACAGCACCTTATCCGATGGAATCCATGTTACAATATTATCTTTGGTGTGAGCTCCACCAAAATATTTGCACACAACATTAAGTGATCCGGCTTTAAGCAGCAATGAATCCTGAAATGTTGTCTGGGGTATAGGAAGTCTTTTTTCTTCCGCAATTTGTTTTGTAAGGATGTTGGCATATGAATGGATGCCCGCACGATGAACGGCATTCAATCCACCCATACAATCTTCATGGAAATGATTCGGAACGAATCCGACAATTTTGGCGTGAAGCGAATCCTGAATCCAGTGAATCAGCACAGCCGTCAATGAATCAGAAACAGGTGTGTCAAACAGCAACGCTTCGTTATTATCGACACAAATACAACCATTCGACGGAATGCGTCCCCATGAACCCATCATTGAATACGAAACGTGCACGTAACAGTGGTCAGATATTTTTGTAACAGTAAGATCGGAATTAATTATGAACGTTTTTTTATCTTGCGCAGAACTCATTTCATATTCTGAGCTAACAATTATCATCACAACAACTATATATTTCAATATGTTGAAAATATCCGTTTTCACAATAAACTTTATATCGTTACTTCTTTATTCATCGTAGAAAATTCTTTTGCGGGACCGAGTTCGCGAATTTCTTTCACTGTGGTGTTCACGATGTCTGCCCACTTGGCACCTTCGGCCGCAGAAACCCATGAAAATTTAATACGGCGCATATCGATTCCCATATACTCCATCATCTGCCTGAAGACAATCCACCGGCGGCGCGCATGAAAATTACCGGATGTATAATGGCAGTCGTTCGGATGGCATCCGGAAACAATAACACCGTCTGCACCGAGTGCGAATGCTTTCAACAATAAATTATAATCGATGCGTCCTGTACAAGGAAAGCGCACAATGCGCACATTGCTGGCATATTTTATTCTGCTCGTGCCGGTCAAATCCGCTCCGGCATACGTACACCAGTTGCACACATACGCGAGAATTTTCGGTTCGAAATTTTCTTCCATCAGCTTAACAACTCCATCACTTCTGCATACACTTGTTCATTGCTGAATCCCTGCAAGTCAATCGATTTAGATTTGCAGAACGCAACGCATGTTCCGCATCCCTGACATAATCCGGGATTCACGCTTGCAACAGTTTTTAAAATTTTCCCATCGCGAGCTTTGATTTCTTCTCTGCTGATTGCACCATACGGACATGCCGTTTGACACATAAAGCACCCAACGCACGTAGAAAATAACGGCGGCGCAGTTCGATTCACGACAGCAATCACCGGTTCACGCGTCAGTTCGTCACGCGAGAATAATGCAAGCACTTTACTTGCGGCGGCCGACGCTTGACCGACCGTATCGGGAATATCTTTCGGTGATTGACATGCACCGGCAAGGAAAATTCCTGCCGTATTGGTTTCCACCGGACGCACTTTCGGATGCGCTTCAGAAAAGAAATGATACTTATCGTAACTGATGTGCATCTTCTGTGCAAGTTCTTCGGAACCGGGATTGGAAATTCCTGCTGTCGCCAGCACCACCATATCCGCTTCGATTTCCACCGGCTGCGCACCAAGCAATGTATCGGCACCGCGGACAATAAGTTTTCCATTGCGTTCGAATATTCTCGAGACACGCCCGCGAATATAATTTACATGGTCTTCTTCAATCGCACGGCGGACAAATTCATCATATCCTTTTCCTGCAGCACGAATATCCATATAAAACACTGTCGCATCGCCGTCATGCACTTTGTGTTTGTAGAGCATCGCATGCTTTGCGGTGTACATACAGCAAATCTTCGAACAGTAATCAATTCCTTTTGCAGGATCGCGCGAACCTGCACACGCGATGAAAACAATTTTCTTCGGTACCGTTCCGTCGGATGGACGTTTGACTTCACCGAGCGTTGGGCCGGACGCAGACAGCAATCGTTCAAACTGCAATCCGTTGACAACATCTTTATATTTTCCATAACCATATTCCGAAAAGAAATCCGTTCCGGTCACATTGAATCCCGTCGTCACCACAACGGAACCAACCGGCACTTCGATGATTTCATCCTGCTGATCGTACGTGATTGCACCTGCGGGACATTTCGTTAGACACAGCTTACACTTTCCCGTTTTAAAGTATGTGCATTTCGTCCGATCGATCACCGGTTTATTCGGAACTGCCTGCGGGAACGGAACATAAATCGCACCGCGTGTGCCGAGTCCCATATTGAATTCACTCGGATTTTTTTTCAACGGACATGCCGTTGTGCAAACTCCACAACCCGTGCAAAGTGTTTCATCGATGCTCTTTGCTTTTTTCCGGATGCGCGCTTTGAAGTTGCCGATGAAGCCGTCGAGACTTTCCAATTCGGCGTACGTGTACAGTGTAATATTCGGATGCTGCGCTACTTCCACCATCCGCGGCGTTAAAATACATTGCGAGCAATCGAGTGTCGGAAATGTTTCCGAAAGCTGCGCCATGTGCCCGCCGATAGAAGGTTCTTTCTCGATGAGAATTACTTTTTGTCCTGCATTGGCGATATCAAGCGACGCTTGAATACCGGCAATGCCGCCGCCGATCACAAGCGCTGTTTTGGTAACAGGAACTTTGATGGGATTCAACGGTTTGTTGCGTTTGACTTTCTCCACCATCATCGAAACAAGATCGATGGCTTTCTCCGTCGTTGCATCACCTTTTGCATGCACCCACGAACAATGTTCGCGCAGGTTCGCCATTTCGCAGAGGAACGGATTCATTCCCATCTCCGCGCATGCTTTGCGGAATGTCGGTTCGTGCATGCGCGGTGAGCATGCAGCCACGACCACGCCGTCTAATTTTTTTTCTTTGATCGCTTCGCGAATAAGACTCTGCCCCGGTTCCGAACACATATATTTGTAATCGACACTGTGTTCTACACCGGGAAGACACGCGCAAGTTTTTGCGACCTTTTCACAATCTACCGTTGCGCCGATGTTTTCGCCGCAATGACAGATAAATACTCCGATTCGTGACATCGATTTTCTCTTACTCTGTTAAGACACTGCCGCTGCGGCAGGTGTCGTTTGCTGAACTTTCAACTTCGCTTCAATCTTTGCCGGAACAAAATGCCGCTGCAATCCAAGCTGCTGCGGTGAACATCCCAGCGCAAGGCCGATGGCTTGTGTGATATATAATATCGGGATTGAATATTTTTTACCGCTCACTTTTTCAATTTCTGTCCGGCGCATATCGAGATTGGAATGGCACATCGGGCATGCAACAATAATTGCTTCTGCACCGCGCATCGTCGCATCTTCTAAAATATTCATTCCTAATGTGCCGACGATATCCGTTCGTGTAATGGAAAAACTTGCACCGCAGCATTCCGTTTTCATACTCCACTCTAACGGTGTTGCTCCGATGCGTTTCATCAACTCATCCATTTCCATCGGATCTTCCATCCGTGTATGATGCATGACACTTTTGGGACGAACCAATAAACATCCATAATAACACACAACTTTATGCGGAAATGTTGCCGGAAATGTTTTGACAACTTCCGGTGTCAGCAGCGGTGTTAAGACATCGAGAATATTTTTGACGGATGTTGCACCGGTGTACGGCAAATCGACCATCTTCGCCACCTTCATGCGCATCGCTTCGTCTTCTGCAAGTTCTACTTTGGTAGAAGCAAGACGATTGTAACACGCAGCACATGGAACGGCAAGCTCTTTCATCTGCTGTGCTTCTGCCTGTGCAAGAATTTTTGCCGGCAGCGCCAATGAAAGCGCGTGATCGATTGCATGCGCTGAACTTGCACCGCAGCAATTCCATTCTTTGACATCTTCTAATTCTAAACTGATCTTCGGAGCAATCGCGCGAAGCGATTCCTGATATTCACGCGAAGAACCGTCCATCGAGCAGCCGGGATACAAACCAATTTTCATCAGGCACGCTCCTTTGCTGCAAAAATCTTCCTGACAAATTTTCGATGAAGTTCCGGAACCAACGATAGCTTCCCTTTTAAAAACATCACCGGCGCGACTGCAACATCCTGAAGAAAATGTCCGGTGCGCACTTTGTATTCTCCGATCAACCCAATTTCCCACAATCTTCCAAATCGTTTTATGGTATTGATGAATGATGTGTGGAAGGAAACAATATCTTTGGCTTTGGGATGAACAAGATGACGATGAAGGGATTCGATGCGAAGCACGTCCATCACTTTCGGAAGATCGACTTCCATGGGACAACGTGCAATACAGGTTTGACATGCCAGACACAACCAGATGCTGTAGCTGCTGAGGACTTTCTTTTCCGAATCAGCATCTCGCGTTTGTAAATGCCGAAGCACAACGCTCGGTGTCAAATCCATTTCGCTTGCTGCCGGACATCCGGCGGAACATTTTCCGCACTGATAACATCGCTCGACCGAAATACCGGTCTTTGTCCACACAAGTCCGGCTAGCGATGGATCTTCATGATGAGAAGATTGCAACATGCACTTTCCTTTTCCATAAACTTGTAGAGGTTCTATTGGGACGTAATGCTTGGTAGGTACTAATTGTGAATGATGAACGGATTATTAATGTTTGTCGTTGCTGCTTGGTTTTCCGTCTGTCAATTGAACAATCGCTCTTATAATACTGTTAACCTATTTCTCGTACCAATTTCTTCTCTTAATCGTCACTAAGATACAAAAAATAATTCAAAGAAGATAAATCCAGTGTAATTTTTTTGTCGAATCAGCAAAACGAGCCGATAAAATAGAATTTCTATCCGTAATAATTCAGAAATTCTCGTTTTTTATAATCGCAACCTATCAATAATGTCTTTTCGATTCATTCGCTGCAACTCATGTTTTAGCTCTTCCCTTTTTTCTTTTTTATAGAGGAAGAAAAATATTTGCTGCAATTTTTTATCCGGAACTGTTTTTGGTGTTGAGATTGGTTTTTCCGTGTACGGATCGAAACCGGTATAATACATCACGGATGCAAGCGTCATCGGTGTCGGTGTAAAATCCTGAACTTGTTCCAGATTCATTTTCAATTTTCGTAAATGCATTGCGAGTTCTGCCATATCATCCAATTCACTTGCCGGCAAACTGGAAATAAAATATGGAATCAATTGCTGATTCAATCCGTTTGCTTCGCAGATATCGCGAAACCGCTGATGCAAATGGAGAAAACTATCGAACGATGGTTTCCGAACAAGCTTCAATACTTTTTCCGATGTATGCTCCGGCGCAACCTTCAATCGACCTGAAACATGATGTGTTATCAATTCT
Source organism: Bacteroidota bacterium (assembly GCA_035541775.1). Taxonomy (GTDB): domain Bacteria; phylum Bacteroidota; class Ignavibacteria; order UBA10030; family UBA10030; genus DATKMP01. The sequence continues at coordinate 6,267 of DATKMP010000088.1, forward strand.
TCAAGATATTTTATAGATGATGAATGAATCGGACGGTTTTTCGGATCGATGAGTAAATCATATCGAATGCCGCTGCCAATCGTAATTTTTTTGATTCCGTTGATGTTCCGTGCTTCGCGATACAACTCGATTAACGGTGCTGCATCGGTTTCTAAGTTTTTACACACGGCGGGATAAATACAAGACGGACGTTTGCAGCGCTCGCATTGTTCTTCGTTCTTCCCTTTCATTCGATACATATTTGCCGAAGGCCCGCCGAGATCAGAAATATGACCTTTGAATGTCGGCATCGCCGCTATGGTTTTTAATTCCTGAAGTATCGATTCTTTCGATCTGCTGGAAATAAATTTTCCTTGATGTGCAGAAATCGTACAGAACGAACATCCACCAAAACATCCGCGATGAATGGTCACCGAATCCTTAATCATCTCGAAAGCCGGAATCGGTTCTTTCTTGTCGTACCGCGGATGCGGCAACCGTGTGAACGGCAATGCATATACGGCATCTAATTCTTCTTCCATCATCGGCGGATACGACGGATTAACAACGATCCACGAATCGCCGTACGGTTCTATCAGTGTCCGTTGTGTCAGCCGATTCGATTCTTCTTCCGTAAGAACAAAATTCTTGGCAAACGCTTTTTTGTTCTTTACACATTCATCAAACGAAGCAAGCATGATCTTTGAATCATTTGATGGAATATTTTTTGTGCGATAAATAGTTTGTGGAATTTCCATAATCGTCTCAATCGCTCGTCCATCACGAATGGCATCGGCAACCGCAACAATCGATTTTTCTCCCATCCCATACAACAATACATCTGCGCCGGAATCGATCAGCACAGATGGTTTGAGTGAATCGCTCCAATAATCGTAATGTGTCAACCGGCGAAGCGATGCTTCGATACCACCGATAATCAAGGGAACATTCGGGAATAGTTGCTTTAAAATTTTTGAGTACACCGTCACCGCATAATCCGGCCGTTGACCGGCAAGATCACCCGGTGTATATGCATCATTGGAACGAAGACGTTTGTTCGCTGTGTAATGATTCACCATCGAATCCATATTACCGGAACTGACACCGAAAAAATATTTTGGTGCACCAAGTTTTTTAAAATCTCGCAAGTCATCGCGCCAGTTCGGTTGAGGCACCACGGCGACATTGTATCCGGCATGTTCTAGCACACGAGCGATCACCGCTGTGCCAAACGATGGATGATCGATAAAGGCATCGCCGGTAAATAAAATCACGTCCGCTTGTTCCCAGCCCACCATACGCATTTCTTTTATCGATGTTGGAAACGACAGATGTGATTGTTTTTTATAAGCGAATGATTTTTCCATTCATCACGTATTTTTATTTCAAAATACTTATAAAAATAAAAAAGGGTAACTTTTTGTTACCCTTTGATGAATAATTTTGTGGGCGCTACTGGGATCGAACCAGTGACCTTACGCGTGTGAGGCGTACGCTCTGAACCAGCTGAGCTAAGCGCCCTTGAGCGACACTCTTAATATACGAACACTTTGCTCACGCCGCAAGCGGACGAACCATAAGAAGGGATAACCTTAGTTACAATATTTATCCAGCGCATACGAAGCATTCGCGTTACCTAACTTAACCGCCATTTTAAAATCATCGCACGATTCTTTTTTCTTTTTCATCCCGACCTTTGCCATTCCGCGCATATAATATGCATCGGCATATTTGGGATTACATTCTATCGCCATGGTAAAATCCGTGATAGCGCCAGCGTAATCTTTAAGATTATATTTGCTGATGCCTCGATAATAGTACGGCTTGGGTTCCGATGGATGCTGCTCAATCACCTTGGTAAAATCTGTAATCGCTCCATAGTAATTACCACTTGATACTTTATTCAATCCGCTGTCATACAAATTGCCCTGGTCTTGTGCATGGACAATGCTCACGTGGATTGTCATCACTATGGCGAGAGTAAAACAAACTATTCCTTTTTTCATTGTAACAGCTCCTGACTCACTCCATGAATCAATTAAACAATTTCATTTCTGTGCTCTTTTACCTGCGCACAAGAGTAGCACTTTTTATTTGAGAACGCAAGAAAAATTTTTATTCTGCTTCTCTTTTTTTTGATAAACAACGCGGGCATTCGCACATGGCTCTCAGTACCTGCCAAGGATATATTCCGGTATTATGTCCATCGCCCCATGAAATTTGCAACGCATAGTGCCCTACCGTTTCAAGATGCTGTAAATCATATTTTCCCGGTAAGGCAGGGCTTTGTTGTGGTTTGTATGTTCGCAGCAAGACCGTTTCGCCCTGACATGCGGCGCAAGGGCAATGATCGCGGAGCGTTTGCAAGGAAATTTCACTTTCATGTCCATCGTTCCATGTAATACCTAATTTTTCCGGAGTGGACAATCGAATTTGCTTTGGAATCATTCTGACCTCATCCAAAAATAAAAAAGGACAATCAAAAGACTGTCCTTTCGTGGACCGTACCGGGCTCGAACCGGTGACCTCCACAATGCCATTGTGGCGCTCTCCCATGCTGAGCTAACGGCCCATATTCTCTTTCTAATATACCCAAGCATTCAAGGAAAGTCAACGAGAAATTATTTGCAGAGTGAATTGCATTTCTGTATCTTAAGAGAAAAGAGTTTTGAGCGCGATGAATCCAAAAATAAAAATATTGTTTTTTTCTCTCCTTGTTTCATATATCATTCTCATGCTGTGTTCGTCATGTAAAGATCAAGGCAACAATAATTTCCAATCCAATATTGTTTTTCCCGATACGGGCCATATTAGTTTTACAATTTATGTTCAACCTCTGTTTCAACAAACTTGTGTGGCGGCACAGTGCCATGGCGGAAGCAATCCCGTCGATGGGCTTGACCTTACGGCACCATGCTGGGATGCAATTCATGATTACAAAGCAGGTGTTTTGGTGGGATCCAACAGTCTCCTCTATAAACGTATCGCAGGAATTGGATATACGCGCATGCCGCCGCAAAATTATCCTGCCCTCACAACCAACCAAATTAACGGGGTCAAACGATGGCTCGACCAAGGGGCCGGGTATTAATGGTGCAGTTCTGTGGCGCGCCCATCTTTTCCCCAGTTCAATTTTCGGCGCAAGACGTCATAAAAATTCGTGTTCAACCGTTTGACTAATTGCACCGGTGAAGGTGCTTTTCGAATCGTCAGTTCTACAGGCGGCTTGCCGAGTTTTTCCGGTTGTCCATCGACAGCAAGATAGACGTTGTTGTATGCAGATTCGACGCGCAATCGAATAACCGAATCATCCGGTACAATAACCGTACGTGCCGTCAAGGTGTGCGGGCATATCGGGCTGAGTAAAATCGAATGTGTGGTCGGCGTGACAATCGGGCCTCCGTTCGAGAGTGCATAAGCCGTAGAACCCGTTGGCGTCGCAATAATTAATCCGTCGCCTCGAAACGTCGAAAGGTATTCATCATTGACAAACGTCTTGATACTGACCATGCGCGAAGAGTTGCTCAACGCAAGAACAATATCATTTAAGGCAGCATCGTTCAAGAGCGTATTGCCGAGGCTCGCTTGCAGCGTCATTCGTTCTTCAAGACGATACTTCCCCTGTAACACTTCGGTCACGCACATATCCAATTCTTCCACAGGGACTTCCGCAAGAAATCCAAGCGAACCAAGATTCACGCCGAGCAGTGGAATATGATGACTGCCGATCATGCGTGCGGTGCGCAACATGGTGCCATCGCCGCCGACAGAAATAAGCATATCGCACAACGAGGGCAATTTGTTTTCTGCGGCAATCGAAACTTTTTTTAGCACTAATGGATTAATTTTATTTTTGAGTGCCGCAGCCAACACGTCGTGTAAAACGCACGGGGCTTGCTCTGCCTGAAATCGTTCGAGCAATCGTTCAACGATGAAGGGCAGATCTTCTTTTTCCATATTTCCTGTTATACCGAATCGCATGAGTCTGCTTTCGAGGGCGTTGTTTCAGCGGATGGTTTTTTATCGTTCGCAGCTTCATCCACGTAAGTGATTTTTAATTCCTGAATCACCGACTTCAACAATTTTGTTTCATCGGCAGTCAGGTTGCCGCGCGTTTTTGCTTCCAACATATCTAACAAATCAATCGTCATTTGTGCCTGCGCTAAATCTTTTTCGATTTTGTCCGTTATCGGATTTTTACTCCGTCCCATCTGCTGTGCGGCTGCTGCTTGAAACGTCATCACCAATCCGAAAAATAACGATGTATGTTTATCCATTTCCATTATTCAAGTTCCTTGCTTCGATAGTTCCCAATGCTTGGCATATTTCGTAAACACGTAATTGGCAGAACAAACACAGAGTATCAATCCCGGTATACCGTCTAAGAATCCCAATCGAATGAAATACATCTTGATGAAAATCCAGACCGGATTAAACAGAAGTGTGGAGAGATGAAATTTCTTTCCACGGTCTGCCAATTCTTCCGCCGCAAGTGTTGTATAGCGATTATATTTTTCATAGTAATGAAATAAATCCGGATCGGTATAGTGCAATAAATTATTTTTGAATGCACCGATCGCTCCATCTATTTCCAGATGTTCATGCACTTTCGTCGCCGATATTTTTCCAGCAAATTTTTTAAACAATCGCTCCACTCTTCCCGGATACCAGCCGCAATGATTGATCCAGGCACCAAGAAAATTTGCTCTTCGCGGCATGCTGTATGCTGCATAAGGACTATGTTCCAATGCAAGAACCGACAGAATTTCTTCGCGCAATTCCGGCGTTACTCGCTCATCTGCATCGAGCCAGAGAATCCATTCTCCAACCGATTGACTCATCGCGAAATTTTTTGCCGCGCCAAATCCATCCCAGTCACGCTGAAATATCTTTACATTGAACTCTTTTGCAATCGCAATAGTATTATCCGTACTGTATGAATCGACCATCACAATCTCATCCGCCCATCGTACCGATTCCAGACAGGCGCGAATGTTCTGTTCTTCGTTTTTGGTGATGATGATAACGGATAATTTGTGCATCGTTATCCTGCCACAACAATGTTGACTAATTTTTTCGGAACGACGATCTTTTTGATGATCTTTTTTCCATCCGTATACTTTTTCACATTCGCATCAGCGAGTGCAAGTGCTTCTAACTGTTCATTCGGCGTATCCGGAGAAACAGATGCTTTCGAGCGAATTTTTCCGTTCACCTGAAAAACAATATCGATAGTCGTTTCTGCACACTTCGCTTCGTCGAATGCAGGCCATGGTTCGTACGCAAGAGATTTTACATGCCCAAACTTCTGCCACAATTCTTCTGCAAGATGCGGAGCGAACGGTGCGAGCAACTGGATAAATCCTTCCATTTCCTTTTTCGGTTTGACTTCCAACTTCATCGCATCGTTTAAGAAAATCATCATCTGCGAAATGGCCGTATTGAAACGCAGCCCTTCAATATCGTCGCCGACTTTTTTCACTGTTTGATGATATAACCGTTCGAAGTCCGCCGTCGGTGTTGCATCTTGAATCGACGCATCGAGTTTTCCTTCTTCAGTCATATACAATCGCCAAACTCGATTTAAAAATCTGAATACACCTTCCACACCGCGTGTGCTCCACGGTTTCATTTCTTCTAACGGTCCCATGAACATTTCAAACAACCGCATTGCGTCTGCGCCGTATTGCGCAACAACAGCATCCGGATTGACGACATTGCCCCACGATTTGGACATCTTGCGAGAATCTTCACCGAGAATAATTCCCTGATGCCGCAGTTTTACGAACGGTTCTTTCGTGCTCACATATCCGAGATCGAACAACACTTTATGCCAGAAACGTGAGTAAATAAGATGCAGCACTGCGTGTTCCGCACCGCCGACATATAAGTCGATCGGCATCCAGTATTTTTCTTTTTCCGGATCGATAAATTGCTTTTGATTTTTCGGATCGATAAATCGGAGATAGTACCAGCACGAACCAGCCCATTGCGGCATCGTGTTCGTCTCGCGCCGTCCTTTCAATCCGGATTTTTTATCGACTACATTTACCCAGTTGGTAGCAAGTGCAAGCGGCGATTCCGTCGTTCCACTCGGTTGAAATTTTTCTAAGTTCGGAAGCACGAGCGGCAATTCGCTTTCCTCGACTGTTGTCATCGTTCCGTCTTCCAGATGAATAATCGGAATCGGTTCACCCCAATATCGCTGTCGTGAGAATAACCAATCGCGCAATTTATATTGCACCGTTCCCTTGCCGACGCCTTTACTCACCAACCACTCAGTAATTTTCTTTTTCGCTTCCGGCGTCTTCAATCCATTCAAGGAAATTTCATGATTGGATGAATTGAAAGTAATACCATCTCCCGTGAAACAAACTCCTTCCGTATAAGTACCAATTACTTTTCCTCCGTCATCAAAAATAGATTGTGTGATTTTTCTTTCACCATTCCATTCCCTCATCTTAACACTTTGTGTATCAGGTTCAGCAACAACGTAACGAATTTCTAAATCATATTTACTTGCGAATTCCATATCGCGGTCATCGTGTCCCGGCACAGCCATAATAGCTCCGGTGCCGTAACCCATCAAGACATAATCCGCAATCCAGATCGGAATTTCTTTTCCGTTGGTCGGATTGATAGCATACCCGCCGGTGAACACGCCGCTTTTTTCTTTCTCGGTTCCACGTTCCAGATCGCTTTTGTGCGATGCGGCTTTACGATATTCTTCCACGGCTTTTAATTGTTCCGTTGTTGTCAGCGAAAGCACAAACGGATGCTCCGGCGCAAGAACCATATACGTTGCACCGAACAATGTATCGGGACGTGTGGTGAAGATGCGCAGCTTCTCGCTTCGTCCTTTCATCGCAAAATCAACTTCGGCACCTTCCGAACGCCCGATCCAATTGCGTTGCTGCTCCAATGTCGATATCGGCCAATCGAGTTCGTTCGTATCTTCTAACAATCGCTCTGCATACGCGGTAATGCGCATCATCCATTGTTTCATCGGACGGCGTTCGACGGTGTATCCTTTTTCCACCCACTCGTTCACTTCTTCGTTCGCAAGCACGGTGCCGAGTTTTTCGCACCAGTTCACGGGAATTTCCGCAACGTATGCTAATCGAAACTTTGCGATAAAATCATGTTTTTCTTTTTTAGATTTCTTCTTCCACTCATCGGCAGAAAAGTTCTGTTCGATATTTAAATTCTTGGTTCCGTTTGCGGCAAGTTCTTTTTCAAGAGTTGCAATCGGGCACGCTTTCTTTGCTCGCGGATCGAACCACGAGTTATAGATTTGCAAAAATATCCACTGCGTCCATTTATAATATTCCGGATCGGTAGTGTTGACTTCGCGCTGCCAGTCGTAACTCAATCCCAGCATTTTTATCTGACGGCGAAAATTATCGATGTTCTGATTCGTCGTTACGCTGGGATGAATATTCGTCTGCATCGCGTAACGTTCTGCCGGCAAACCGAATGCATCCCATCCCATCGGATGCAAAACGGAAAAACCTTTCGTGCGTTTGTAACGGCATAAAATATCCGTTGCCGTGTATCCTTCCGGATGCCCGACATGCAAACCCGCACCGGAGGGATATGGAAACATATCCAGCACATACACTTTTTTCTTTGCTTCATTATCCGCAACATGGAACGTCTGCTCGCGTTCCCAGTACTCCTGCCACTTCTTTTCAATTCCTAAAAAATCATAACTCATTAGCTATCAACTTCTTTCTTTTTCCGTAATATACTGAAACGAATACTATGAAATGTAAGGAAACAGTGCGGCAAGTTCAATGGATGATTGAGACGAAAATAGATGGGTTATAATATTGATTACTTAAAGAAACCTTAAACTAATTTCGTAATATTTTAGCTGAAGTCTTGGATTAGACAATATT
>DATKMP010000089.1:0-17415 GCA_035541775.1 Bacteroidota bacterium
CTGCAATGGCATACGAAGCATTACGATTTTTCAGCAAGCGGGATATGACGTTCCGTTTTATCTCGAATGTGGATGGAACGGACTTCACAGAAGCAACGCGAGATTTGAATCCCGAAGAGACCTTGTTCATCGTGTGTTCCAAGACCTTTACGACGCTCGAGACGCTGGCGAATGCCAAGCTTGCGCGTACGTGGTGTTTGGATACCCTTCGCGATGAACAATCGATTCGCAATCATTTTGTTGCGATCTCGACCAATGCCGATGAAGTGGCAAAGTTTGGAATCGATACCAAAAACATGTTCGTGTTTTGGGATTGGGTCGGCGGACGATATTCGATGGATTCTGCTATCGGACTTTCGACGATGATCGCCATAGGCCCAGAAAATTTCAGGGCAATGCTTGCAGGATTTCATGCCATGGATGAACATTTCCGCACAGCGCCGTTCGAAAAAAATCTTCCGGTACTAATGGGATTGCTGACGGTGTGGTACACAAATTTCTTCCATGCCGATACTGTTGCAGTGCTGCCGTACGATCACTATTTAAAACGCTTCCCGGCATACTTACAGCAATTGACGATGGAAAGCAACGGCAAGCATGTAACGCTCGATGGTATGAACGTCGATTATCAAACAAGTCCGATCTATTGGGGAGAGCCGGGGACGAATGGACAGCATTCATTTTTTCAACTGATCCATCAAGGGACGAAATTGGTGCCGTGCGATTTTATCGGCTTCTGCCATTCGTTAAATCCTCATGGTACACAGCATTTTATGTTGATGGCAAATTTCTTTGCACAGACAGAAGCACTTGCGTTTGGGAAAACGGCCGAGGAGGTGAAGGCAGATGGAACAGCAGCGTGGTTAGCGCCTCATCGCGTCTTCGAAGGAAACCGGCCGACCAACACGATACTCGCAGAACGGTTGACCCCGGAAACGCTTGGCGCCTTGATTGCTCTGTACGAGCATAGTGTTTATACTCAAGGTGTTCTCTGGAATATTAATTCGTTCGATCAGTGGGGAGTAGAACTGGGAAAAGTTTTGGCGAAGCGGATTATTCCGGAATTAGAAAGTCCGCAAGAATCTCGATTGAACCATGACAGTTCGACGAATGCATTGATTCGCCGAATGAGAAAAAGCCAATAATCACTGAAATGCATCAACGCCCGTTGATCATAGAAAATATTTCCATCGATGTGGAACGGAAAAATATAAGGAGCATACGCATTGCTGTGTATCCTCGAACAGGGAGGGTGCGCTTAGCCGCACCGCACTGGGTGAGCGAAGAAACGTTGCAGGCATACGCGATATCCCGATTGCCGTGGATTAAAAAACACCGCAAACGATTGATGTGTAAAGAACCCAGGGCAGCATACGAATATGTTTCCGGCGAACATCATTTCTATAACGGCCATCCATATTTGTTGGAAGTCGTTTCTTCCGATCGTTCGCATGGAGCGGCGCTGGAAAATTCCACCATAAAATTATTCACCGGAAAAGTCACCACACGGCATCAACGGTCGGAAATTCTTGCGGAATGGTATCGCAGCCAAATGAAAGCACAGCTGCCGGCGATGATCGCTGCATGGGAGCCGCGCATGGGGGTCCAGGTGAAGGAATTGGGCATTAAGCGGATGAAAACGCGATGGGGTTCATGCAATATCCGCACACAGAGAATCTGGCTGAATTTAGAATTGGCAAAGAAGTCGGTTCAATGTTTAGAATATGTGCTTGTGCACGAAATGGCGCACCTGTTAGTGCCCAATCATTCCATGGAATTTAAAACGCTGATGAATACGTTTCTGCCGAACTGGAAATTATTGAAACAGGAATTGAGCAAGAATAAATGATTTAATGATTTTGTGATTTGTGATTTGGTGAGTTGAAAGTTATTGTATGTTTAATAAATAATAGAGGTGTATGATGAAACATTTTTCTTCTCTGATACAATCGCTTATAATTTTATTGCTGACAATCTCCATAAGTGTTATCGGAACGGCGCAGCCGAAAGGGAACGACGGGCCGGTACAAATCGATTCAACGCTCTTTGTGGTCTTCGGCGGCGGAGGCAACAGCGGCGTCGTTCTCGGCGAGAAAACGGTAGTGGTGATCGACACGAAAATGACGAATGCATCGGATTCGCTCTATGCATTTGCAAAAGCAAAAGCGGGATTGAAACCCATCATCGTCATCAACACACATTATCATCGCGATCATGTGCGAGGAAATAAATTTTATCACGGAAGCAAAATTTTTATCGGCAGTTACGAAAAAGATTTTTTGAAGGATAACATTGAGCCGGAAAATCAACCGACAGATTTTGTAAAAGATAGTTTGCTGATCGATCTCAGCAATGAACAAGTCCATCTTTATAATCTCGGCCAAGCACATACGATGAATGATGTCGTGGTTTATCTTTCCAAGCATCGCGTGTTATTTACCGGCGATTTAATTTTCAATCATATCAATCCGGTGTTAATGGAAAAAAGCGGCGCCAATGTCCAAAGATGGATTTCGGTTCTGGATATTCTCGTACAACGATGGGGAAACAGTACTTTTGTGCCTGGTCATGGCGCGATTGGAGACCAAACGATGGCTGCAGCATTGCGCCAATATTTTGTCGATATGAGTGCTGCATCTGCCGATACCAACAGGGTGCACTCCATGGTTGAAAAATATCATGACTGGATCATGATGCCCACGATGGCTTCACCGGAAAAAACGATAGAATACATTCGCGCAAGTAAACCGACGGTGAAATGAATTCGCATTGTTCATGTGGGTTAGCTTTTTTCAATAAACAGCTTCCGGAAATAGCTTTCACGAAATGCTGACAGAAATATATTAATAAGGAGAACGGATATGCTTAAACCACTGAAATATGTTTTGTTTATGTTGTATAAGTATCATCAAGTTGGGAAAACAGCAGACAGACCAATGTCTGCTGCAGTATTGCCATAGAGATTGATTCGTCCCCGCAAGGGATCGAACCGCTGCCATGTGTCTTTGCGAAGGAGTCACAAAGTGACGACTGTGGTTACAATGTAATGGCGTTGCCACAATCTGATCGCGGAAAAAATGTTTTCCATAAAAATAATGTTCGTTACTTTCTTTAAGGGTAAAGAAAGTAACCAAAGAAACCTTTGGCGAAATAAACACGTGCGACTGAGGTCAATCGTTTTATTGAGATTCTTTAGATATATATTGTATGGAATAATACATTGAAGATTTGTTTGGATTAATTTCTTGTGTGACAAAGTTGACATCCGTTGTTTCGCCGGCTGAAGGATGTGAAAAAGAAGAAAGAAGATGGTAGAAGGATAGATTCTTCGGCTACGATGATGCTTCGACAGGCTCAGCATGACATGCTTCGACAAGACCGCTGAAGGCCGTTACACCAAGCTTGAGAAAAGCTTTGCCAACTCTTTGCCCTGAATTCTCATGGTATTTTTGAATCCTTCCGGCGGATCGATGTTACATACTCTATCGACCATTCACCACCGCCGACAATGACAAGAAATGTTAATCCAACCAACATACACCAATCAACACGTGCTTCGTGTGCAAATGTCCAGAATCCTTTTTCTAAAAGCATCGGTATTTTGGTCGATGCAAATGCAACGAGCATGCTCATAATCAGAGGAAAGGCTGCCATTCTTGTGAACCAACCGAGGAGCAGCAGCACTCCGAAAACAATTTCGACACCACCAACAAACGGCGCCATAATGGATGGTAAAGGAATCCCGATCTTGATAAATCTTCCGACTCCTAATGCATCCGGAAAAAGAAATTTTTGTATTCCCTCTGAAATAAATACGAATGCGAGCATCATTCGAATAAGTATGATAGCCAGATTAAGTTTGCTTTGAGATATAGGTGTGTGCATGGATGAATCCTCCATTACATAGTGAGTTGGTAGGCGATATATCCGGTATAAGCTCCATCGCCAGACAATGTGTGACCAACGGAAAAAAGGATGTGATGCTGTTCGGTAAGATTAATGTATCCGCCAAGATTGAATCCGCTATTCGACTCTGAATCTTGAGTTTGCGCTGTCTGATAATAAAACTCATTGCCCAATGTGATGACATCGGAAAAATCATATTGAAGTTCCCATCCTGTGAAGAAAGAATTTTTATGACCGGCACCCGGATTTATCCACATACCTCCGCCGCCGTAGGACGTGAGTTTTCCCCAGCTCTTTTGAATCCATACAGGTAGATAGACTTGAAGAGAGCCATTTCCTAATTGATCGTTTTGATTACCCGTTGGAAGTTCAATTAAGGGAAAACAACCGATCTGAGGTGAAGAATCGGTTTCCTGAACGAATCTATATTTCACTCCAAGCTCTGTATCGGAGTAACCGTAATGTGTTCCTTCGACAGAATGGACATACCCGATCGGTGCGACAATATGTAATTGCACATCCGGGAGCGCTCCATAATTGACTTCGATATGAGGACTGTTGCATCGGATTCGAATGTTGAAAATTGCTGTTGTGATGCTACATAGAATTCCCAATGGTGAAAATCGACAGGCTGCGGATCATCCGTCCTGAACGGAGGCCCGGCTACTAATACCGCGCTTGTCATAACAATTAATAAAATGAGAGAATGAATTCTGAACAATATCATTTTAAATTCTTTTTGATAATTCGTTGAGCAATTCATTTATTTTCATTATGGCTTCGCACAATGGTTGAATTTCTTTTAACGTAATATGAACTTTATTCTTCCAGAGTCGTGAGGTTGCCCGGATCCTGACCAAGAGCGCGTGCTTTTAAAACACGGCGCATAATTTTTCCGCTTCGAGTTTTGGGGAGTGAATCAACGATTTCGATCTTTTCCGGTTTCGCAATAGGACCGAGTTCGTGAGAAACATGCGTGCGTAATTCTTCTACCAATCCATCATGCGGTTTCTCTCCGGCTTTGAGTATAACATAGGCATGGATAGCATTGCCTTTGACCTCGTGAGGCAATCCGATCGCTGCCGCTTCAGCAATGGCGTGATGGCTGACTAATGCACTTTCAATTTCAGCGGTACCTAATCGATAACCGGAAACTTTAATGACATCATCCACACGGCCAATGATCCAAAAATATCCGTCTTCATCACGACGTGCTGAATCACCCGTAAGATATTTTCCGGGATACTTACTCCAGTACTGCTGCACGTACCGTTCGGGGTCTTTATACAGCGTGCGCATCATGGCAGGCCAAGGATTTTCAATTACTAAAAATCCTTCTTCATTCACGCGCGTAGATTTCCCTTCTTCATTCAGAATATCCATTTTCAATCCCGGGAAAGGACGCGTACCGGAACCCGGCTTGAGTGCGACGGACGGCATCGGTGTGATCATAAACATTCCTGTTTCGGTCTGCCACCATGTATCCATGATAGGACAGCGATCTTTGCCGATGACACGATGGTACCATTTCCAAGCTTCGGGATTGATGGGCTCGCCGACAGAACCAAGAAGACGAAGTGAAGAGAGGTCGTGGCGATTCGGCCATGCTTCACCGTACCGCATTAATCCACGAATGGCTGTCGGTGCGGTATAAAGAATATTAATACCGTACTTTTCGATCATCTGCCACCAGCGATTGGGATAGGGATAGGTTGGAGCACCTTCGTATAAAAACGAAGTGGCTCCATTGAGAAGCGGGCCGTAGACGATATAACTATGACCTGTGATCCAGCCCGGATCTGCCGCGCACCAATATCGATCTTCTTCACGAATATCAAATACATATTTTAATGTTGTGTAAGTGCCGACCATGTATCCGCCATGCGTGTGGAGAATTGCTTTTGGTTTGCCGGTCGTGCCGGAGGTATACAGCATAAAGAGGGGATCTTCTGCGTCTACAATTTCGACATTGGAACCGCCATTCGCGATGGGAAGGTTCATCAATTCGTGATACCACATATCGCGACCTTCTTCCATGTTCACATCTTCGCCGGTGCGCCGAACGACGAGCACACTTTCAATCGTACCGGTACGCTGCAGGGCTTCATCGGCAATGTGTTTGAGGGGAACAACTTTGCCGCGCTGATACGCGCCGTCACAAGTGATTAAGACTTTCGATTGGCTGTCTTCGATGCGTTCCGCCAGAGCCTCCACAGTGAAGCCGCCATACACCACCGAGTGAATTGCACCGATGCGTGCACACGCCAGCATTGCGATCGGCAATTCCGGAATACGTCCCATGTAAATCGTTACACGGTCTCCTTTCACAACACCGAGACTATTGAGCACGTTTCCGAACCTGCATACTTCCCGATGCAATGCAAAGTAGGAGAAGGAACGGAAGTCTCCATTTTCTCCTTCCCACATCAGTGCAAGTTTGTTGCGGCGTGCCGTCTTCACATGGCGGTCGAGACAGTTGTAAGCAATGTTCGTTTTGCCGCCCACGAACCATTGAAAGAACGGTTTGTGCGAATCATCCAGCACTTTTGTCCATGGAGTGAACCAATGTAATTCTTTTGCTTCCCGTTCCCAGAAATCCAAATTATTTTGTTCCGCATCATTCCGGATCTTTTCCCAATCGGGTACTCTTGATTGATTGATGACTTCGCTGGAGGGATAATACACTTCGCCTGATAAAGAATGCTTTGACATAGAACTTACTCCCAGACAAATGAAACCGTTGTGTTTACAATCAGTATAACGACACTGCCTGAAAAACGGTTCCAGACAGAAATATTATTTGGAATTTCATATAGTACTAAACTGTGCGCAAAATTTAATGGAACGTCCTCATTTTGAAAATTGTTCTTTATAGAAATATTTTTACACCATTAAAGAAAGGTACCACCATGAGTACTTATGTGATTTTAGGCGCAACCGGCCATACAGGCAAACCTATCACTTTCGGACTTTTAGAAAAACACCAAACCGTGCGCATTATCAGCAGGCATGCAGAAAACGCAGCCGATCTGATTCAGAAGGGAGCACAGCATTTTGAAGGAGATTCGAGCGATGCAGCTTTCCTTAAAAAAGTCTTTAGCGGCGCGGATGCATTATACACGCTCATTCCATTCGATCCGCTGAGCAGCGATTTTACACAAACCCAAGTACGGCATGTCCATGCTATCACAGAAGCGCTTCGCACATCGAGTATCAAGCATGTTGTTACGCTAAGCAGTGTGGGAGCCCACTTAAAGAGCAACGCAGGCGTTGTGCAGGGGCTGCAAAAAATGGAAGAACAATTCAATACGCTTGCGGGAATCGATATACTGCATTTGCGTGCGGCATATTTTCTGGAGAATACACTTTCGATGGTAGAAATGGTAAAGCACATGGGATTTATGGGAACACCGGTGCGTGCCGATCTTAAAGTGCCGATGGTAGCAACACAGGATATTGCAGCAACAGCTTTGAAGCACCTGCTGGCGCTCGATTTTTCCGGGAAGAAGCATGAATATGTTCTTGGAAACAAAGAATATACGTATGCCGATATTGCTGCGATTTACGGAAGAGCAATCGGAAAGCCGGATTTGAAATACACGCAGCTGCCGTACGATGCCGTAAAGCAATCCATGATGCAGATGGGCATGGGAGAAAGCGCGGTGGACAAGATTAACGAATTTGTGAAATCGATGAACGAAGGAAGCGTTCTTGCAGATGCGCAACGGACGCCTCATAATACGACGCCGACTTCGGCGGAGGAATTTGCGTCGGTATTTAAGTCGATGTATGAGAAATGAAAAGTGATATGGAATGAGTAAATATTATTGTTCGTTCTTTTTCTTGAAAGAAAAGAACCAATCGCGAAGCGATGGCGTTGCCAAAGTTCAAGACTGTAGAAAAATATGCTAACAACATAAAAAAAATATTAATGAATGTCGCTTCCTTTGAAAGAGCAAAGAAAGCGACAGCCACAACGTGGTGGCTTTGCCAAAAGAAACTCTTGCGAAATCGAAATGGGGACACATAGTATATACGAAATGAGTGGATTTAGAAAATAATGTAACATTGCATGTTTTTATGTTTTAAAAGATGATAACGTGCCCACGGGATAACCACGAACGATTTCGCATGACGGAAGGACAGAGGAATGCCTGCACAGGAAATGCGACATAGGGTTGTCTGCAATGGGGAAAATTGCGACGTTCGCTTCTGCCAATCGCAACGCGATGCCATTGGCAAAAGTAGGCAGACAGGTCGATGAACGCGTGGCTTTGTTTTCAAAATATAAATGGGGAATCCTTCTCCACCAACATGACCAGAATGACCATTGGCAGCAGGAGTTGTGAGAAATATTGATGATGAAGTTGATAATCAAGAAACATTCCTTCGGCAATTGTATTTTAAACAGGTTTTGCATAGTATATCCTATATCAACCATAGGAGGGCGCGATGCCGCATCGAGCAATGCTGAAAGGAAAGAATGTTCTTATTGTCGAAGATGATTTTGTCTATAGAACTTTTTTAGTAACGCTTCTACGAAAAACGGGGGCAGTGTGCACGATTTCTGCTGACAGCGAATCTGCAAAAACAAAACTCACGGCCGGACACTACGATATTCTCATTCTGGATTATCTTCTTCCCGGCCATAATGCCATGGAGATCGTTAAGTGGCTGCGGGAACGACATAGTGTCACGCCGATCTTAATCGTTACTGCGTATTTATCCGATGAGTTAATGAAACGGTGCAAAGAGGAAAAAAATGTTGCCGTCATATCGAAATCGGATATCACAACCGAGAACTTTCTGCCGACACTTGCCGATACGGTCAATCGTATGATCGCATAAAAAGTTCGGCGGCCTGTTGAATTTGTTTATCACGCACTTCAAAGCCGGCGCGATGATCAAGTGCAACAATCAACGATACGATCGAAGAAATGAAAAAAACAGGAGCAGAAGACCTTGAGCGCCAAGAAGAACAAAAGTGCTGAACTTCCCATTACCTATCGCGGCGTAGTGCATCCGTGGCAGTGCGACCTTATGGGGCACATGAATGTGGTGCATTATGTGTCTAAGTTCGATGATGCGGCATGGCAATTTTTTTCCATGCTCGGTGTGGATGCCGGATATTTTAAAAAAAATCACTGCGGTGTAGCAGCGCTCGAACAACATATTACGTACAAGTCTGAGCTGCATGTCGGGTGCACCGTCACCATTCGTTCCGGTATCGTCGATACAACGGAAAAAGTATTCCGCATACGGCATGAAATGTACAACAATGCGATGAATGAACTTTCTGCGGTCATGATTTTGACGGCAGTGCATTTCCATACGCAAAAGAGAAAATCGTGTCCATTCCCGAAAGACATTCGAACTCGCGCTGAATGCTTCCGAATATGAGAAGGAATGAGGGAGGCAGAAACGTGAAGAGGGATTCTTCAACCGTGGTGCAAAGTTAAAAAACAGAAAGGAGTTGTTCTATGGCAAAAAAAATTCTACAAATCGATGGCGGAGGATTGAAAGGCGTTATTCCCGCCGTGATTCTCGAAAATTTTGAAAAAGTGCTGGGCAAGCAATGCTGTGAAGTTTTTGACCTGATTACCGGCACTTCTACCGGAGCAATCATTGGCGGCGTACTTGCATCAGGTGTAACGGATGCGCATGCCATTCGGGAAATGTATGTGGAGCATGGAAAAAAACTTTTCACGCCGCGCGTTCCCTTTGCTCCGATGATCGGTACACTCCTCTTCGGTTCCAAATATGAGAGAACGCCATTCCAAAAACAGCTCAAGGATTTGACAAATGAAAAGACCTTAGGCAAACTAAAAACGATATTTATGGCGACAGCATTTAACCTTTGTTCAGGGCGAACACATTTTATTTATTCGTCAGATGAAAGCGAACAGCATTATCCTCTTTGGGAAGTCATCAGCTGGTCGGCGCTTTCTGCCGCAGCATATTTCGGCAAAATCGATGTACCGGAATTTCTCTGGGATAATTACCAACCGGACGGCACGGTGGTCGAAAATATGCAAGGAGCGGTGTTCCAGGATGGAGGACAGGGAATCAATAACTGCACGTTAAGCGAAGCGACAACCTATGCTATTGCAAAAAAGTGGTTTGACGAAGAAGTGATTATTCTTTCGCTTGGTTGCGGCGATTCTCGGGGCCCGTTGCCGTATTCCAACGCATCGCGAACGGGGCTGGTCGGCCAGGTGATCGATTACTTCACACAGGCGCGCGGCGAATCGACGATCAATCAGTATTTAGATGCAAGGTATCTTTCCATTGCGAGAAAAAATAATATCACGCTTGTGCGCCTTGACTGCGCGCTTTCGTCAGCACAAGATATGCTCGATGGAGTGAATCATATTGCAGAATATGTAACGCTTGGCGAAGCGATGATGAACAAAATTCCTTTCGACCTCTTCAAATAGTTTTTTGTCATGAGGTGACGGACAAAAAAATATATTGCTACAGACGACGATTCCAATGGGCAATTTAAAAAGCAAAAAATATTAGGATATACGTATATTAGAATAAACAAGGAATTAAATAAATGCAGAAAAAGAAGTTAAGGGCATATTTATCAGGCGGAATGGAGTATGCAAAAGGTGAAGGAGCAGATTGGCGTTTGGCTATGGAGAACTGGTTGGATGGAACACTCTGCCATACGGCATATAATCCGAACAAAGAAAGCGAAGCACTTCTAAAAAAGCGCTTACCCAAAGGCAACTTTCGTTCTCTTAAGACCGCGGATATTAAACGGTACACGGAAATTGTTCAGCGTATGGTCGAAGTGGATAGCAACGAAATTGCGAAACGTTCCGACTATATTATTTGTTTATGGGATAAAAGCGCACAGCAGGGAGCCGGTACAAAAGGCGAGTTGACGCTGGCAAAATATTTTCATAAGCCGGTTTATTTTGTTACGCAAATGCATCATGAAAAAATACCCGGCTGGGTTCTTGGATGTATATCAAAGCAATTTAAAACATTCGATGCATTAAAATTCTATTTGATGGATAGATACCTCTCAGTGAATAAAATAAAAAATAGAGGAAAAGAAAAATCGGTACGATACAATCTGCGCATAAGTTAAAAAAACAAGATAGGTTAAAGGCGGTTACAATGAAAAAACTAAAACAATCACATCCTGTGAAAGCGTATGAGAATTCTGAATTCCTCAATGGCCCGGACGCACGGCCGTTAAGAATTCTTTCAGAATTTCTTGATCCGATGCAACGCTTCAGGCGTGAAGGAGTTCGCGATACGGTCGTTTTCTTTGGATCGGCACGATTGAAATCAAAAAAAGATTGTGTAACGCAATTATCCAAGCTCCAGAAACAAATTAAGAAGAATTCGCGTAACCGATTGAAATTACAGGAACAAATCGATGACATCAAAGAACATTTAGAGATGTCAAATTATTACGAAGATGCAGTTTTGCTCGCAAAAAAAATATCGAAATGGACGAAGACTCTCAAACAACCGTACCGGTTTGTTGTCTGTTCCGGCGGCGGTCCGGGAATCATGGAAGCGGCAAACAAAGGCGCTGCTCAAGCGAACAATCGGTCGGTCGGGCTAAATATAAGCTTGCCGTTCGAACAATTACCGAATCCCTATATTTCTCCTGAATTGAGCGTCGAGTTTCATTATTTCTTCATGCGGAAATTCTGGTTTGCTTATCTAGCAAAAGGGTTTGTGATGTTCCCCGGCGGCTATGGAACATTAGACGAGCTGATGGAAATGCTGACACTCCTGCAAACGGGAAAGATCAAGAAAAAAGTATCCGTTGTTTTGTATGGGAAAAAATATTGGACGGAAATAATCAACTTCGATGCCATGTTAAAGCATCGCGTTATCGGCAAAGAAGATATGGAGTTATTCCATTTTGCAGAGACTCCGCAAGAGGCATTCGACCTGCTCGTAACCGATTTAAAAAAGTTCTATCCGTTGGAAACGGCTTAACGCTTATCACCGATAATTTCGTGAAGGAGCGGCTGCATATCTTCCATAAGTTTTGCATTCGGATTACAGCGCAAGACCATACCGTCTAAAAACATCAAGCTTTTGATAATGGAAAACATTCCTTTTTCGAAACTCATTCCTGCATTCACGCCGAGCTTGATGGTGTCCATCATCTTTTGCGTCAGAGAGACCTGCCGGATCGTGCTGCCTTTAAAGTCTGCATACATCGCACAAAATTGCTGCTGGAACTTATCGAATTCAGCACCGGCAAGAGCATGTTCCGCCATTTCATTCAATCGCACCGCACAGAGATTATAATCGTACCGCGAAAGAGCGTCAAAAAAGTACAAAAGACCGGTCCGAAGTTTTGTGCTTGCATGCCCGATTGCTCCGGTATCGACAAAATATAATTTTTCTTGATACAGCATCAAATTGCCTGGATGAATATCGCCATGAAATGTCCCGGCGACAAACATAAAAATGCCATGAGTCTTAAAAAGTCGAAGGAGGATGGGATAGTCTAAGGACTTGTCCAGCAACTCGTCTATCGTCTTTCCTGGAATATATTCCGAAACCATGATGTGTTCCGATGATAACTCTTTATAAATTTTCGGAAAGGCCGCAAAAGACAAATCGTAACGGTCGCGGTATTCCAAAAAAATGTTTTGTAGAGTCTCATGTCCCTCAATTTCATTTCGAAGATCAAGTTCACGAAGCGTATACTCTTCGATATGCTCAAGGATGCCGATGGGATCAAATACTCGCGATAGTTTTGGATAAAAGAAAATAATAAAGCGAAACAGTCTTTTTACTGATTTTACATCACGTTCGAACTCTTTTTTAAAGTGGTGTTTAATAACTTTTATGACGACGTCGCTGCCGTCCTTGAGCGTTGCTCGATAAACCTGCCCAACCGAAGCGCTCGCCAATGGCCGTTCATCGATCCACCGGAACACCGATTTATCCACATACATAAGTGCATCTTCGGAAGGAATTGGAATCGTCGCGCGATACAATTTTGAGAGTTCAAAACATTTTTCGCGAGGCAAAAAATCGATGCGCAAAGCATGCACCTGCCCGATCTTCACAGCAAGCAAACCCATAGATTGAATCTTTGCAAGATCGAGTCGCTTCTTGCCATAAATCATTCGCAGCAACTGAAGAAAGGAAAGGATATTCATAAGCACCTATTATAAATACTGCAGCTTGATGTTCAGCAGAGAGTGAATTTTATCGATGACCACGGATGCGGCAGAATAGGATGGCGACGATAATTTTATCACAGGATTATTGGATGTGCCAATGCCTTCAACCGGTTTGCCGTACCATGTTTTATCCATTTTTCCGTTCGCATTTTCATCGTGAAGCACAGAAACCGCATAGGTGCCATACCGCAGGCGAATAGAAAATCGGACGGTATCGCCGGCAACCGGCTGTGCCAACGCCGTATCAGCATCTTGAACAGATTCGGGAAAGCCGTTTTCGTGGTGGAAGATTAAGCATCGGCATATGCCGATATGGGATCTAAAACCCGTCACAGAAATTTCCACCGTGCTGCTGTCGCCCGCAAATGCAGCGGCAATATACAAGAAATATCCAATGACGAGGCAAAGAATTTTCATGACGATATAAGAATGCCGTCGTTGTTCATAATAAGTTCAGCCGATATTCTGCCTGATTCATAAATAGTCGGCAGACCGCTGCCGGGATGTGTTCCGCCGCCGACCAGATAACAATGTTTAAATTCTTCAAACTCATTATGCGGCCGGAAATACAACATCTGGCCGATGTTGTGTGCAAGATTGAATGTTGCGCCAAGATATACCGAATGTTTTTGTTCCCAATCGGCGGGAGTGACAATTTTTTCTATTTCGATATGTTCGCGCAATCCGGTATAACCGCCGCGCTGTTCCAGTGCATCGATTATTTTATTTCGCATCGTTATTTTTTCCTGATTCCAATCGATGCCGCTTTTGTTATTGGGTATCGGTACCAGAACATAGATAGTGCTTTTGCTGGATGGTGCCAACGTTTTATCGGTAACCGATGCATTTTGCACATAGAAGGAAAAATCTTTTGAAATGACCTTCGATTCCGTAATTTCATCGACATTTTTTTTGTAATCATCGGCGAACACAATGCTGTGATGGGGAATAGCGTTGAATTCTTTTTTCACACCGAGATACAGCATAAACGTGGAACACGAATAATCTTTCCGTGCCAGCGCTGCATCGGTCCATTTTTTCCGATCGTGCGCATCGACAATGTGATTCATCGCATACGCAAAGTCTGCATTGAGCACGACATAATCGGATTTCACGGTAGAGCCGTCTTCCAAAATGATTCCCGTCGCCGTGCCATGTTCTACGAGTATTTTTTTGACCGGAGCATTCAAATGGATTGTTCCTCCGGATTGTTCAAAGGCCTTTGCCATAGCAAGGGAAAGTTTATTCAATCCTCCGATAACATGATAGATGCCGCCGCCGTGTTCGATGTACGAAATAATACTGAACAACCCCGGAGCACTCCAGGGAGACATACCGATATATTTTGCCTGAAACGTAAATGCAAGACGCACATCCGGATCATCGTAATAGCGGGAGAGAACACCATATAAACTTGTATGCGCATCTAAGTAGGGAATGGCGCTCAGAAGACGTTTCGAAAAAAAATCGGTGACCCGTCCATACGGAACAGAAAGACATGGTATCAGCTTATCGTACTTTATTTTTTCTTTTTCAAGGTATTTCAGATATCCGTTAAAACTTCCTTTCGAAAACTGTTCCATCGTCTGCTTCATCTTTTCTTTGTCCGTCGAGGGATACAATTCTTTTCCGTTTCCGAATTTTAACCGGTACATCGGGTCGAGCCGAATCGTTTCAACAAAATCTTCCAGGGTATATCCGCTCAGCTGAAAAATATTTTCCAGCACATCTTTCATCATAAAAAATGTCGGGCCGATATCGAATGTGTAATCGCCTACTTTGAAAAACGAATTCCTGCCGCCCACCTGGTGGTATTTTTCATAAATGTCGACGGAATATCCTTTGGAGGCCAGCAGCATTCCCGCCGCCAATCCTCCGGGGCCTGCACCGATAATGCTGACACGTCTTGTTGTGCGCTGTTTGCTCATTTCATGTGCTCCATTCTTAATTTTTCATTTTGATGTTCCAATATGGATAAAAAACACGATGTTCGCAACGATCTACCTCGGTAAATAGTATTGTTTCATAAAAAAGCTTCCTCGTTCCTGATGAAGTTCTCCAAATGAATGTATGGGTTAATATTTTTGCTTGATTTTTTATATTTGACAATTTATATTTGGTATACGGAAAGCGGTAATTCCGATCAGTGGAAAATGTAATTTAAAGACGATTGAAGAATCTGTAAAACTGCGTAAGAAATAACTTTTGTCGACTCTTGAGGGAAATGGCAGGTCGATTATACAGTACGCGTACGGTTACAGCAGAACGCTTGTTGCGGTCTTCGGCACAGCTATGTTCAGCGATGATTGCTTGTCCATCCACAACCCGCACAAATCTTTCTTTCAAGACACCGCTTTGTATAAAAACAGCGCCCGCGTATAAATGCGATTCCCTAAATTTTATTTTCATTCCTCACATGGTTTTAAAAAACGTTGTAGATCATGCAATTAATTTTTTATCAGTTCGAATTACTCAAGAACACACAGGGCTATGTTTTTTCGCGATGAATTATGGTAATGCAATATGTTTTATAGTCTTAGTGTGCTGACTTGTATGAACTTATATCAATAAACAAACTCCAATGTTGATCAAATGAAGATTCAAATATACTGATAAAGAAAAATATGGAATGAAGAATCTCGATCGAAGTAGAAAGAGCATCCATGGAAACGAAAGAAGTAATTGGATGAAGATAAGGAAATCCGATGACGGGTTATGCGTTTCTGTACGGACTTTTATGATTCCATGGTAACTTTTACAAAACCGATGACGAATGATGCGATTCAATTATAAATTTTGCGAATCCGATTGTAACTGTTACAAGTTCGATAGCGACTTTTATGGAAAAATTATGACTTTTGCGAATCTGTGCGAACGTTTAAGCTTTCGATGGTAACTGTTACAAAAACGATGATGACTTTTATGTTCCCGATGTCAACTTTTACAAATCCATAAAGACTTTTGTGGAAATTAGCGATAAAACGGCAATTAAATAATTTGATATGAAAATAAAAGGTGAAAGAGGTAAAGGTATAATAAAATCAGGAATGAAATGAATCACGAATAGAGGCATTTGATAATCTTTTTTTCGTCTTTGCCAGAAGCGAAGCGGCGAAGCAATCTTTATTATGTCTGAAAATCAATTCTGAGATTGCTTCTCCCGATTCACCTGCTATGACGGAAAAATCGGGATCGCAATGACGCCTAATCAGAAGTCTCAAAAAACTATTTCAACACAGCGAACAATGAAACGAACAACCTGAGGAAAAAAATAATGAAATCAAAAAAGGTAGATCGATACATTGAACGCCCCGAGTGTTTCGGGGGAAACAATCATACATATAAGGAATTATCCATATGGACACATATCTTGTAAATAAGCAAGGCATGTTTATGCGCATTGTGGTGGTGCTGCAAAAGTTCATCACACTGGTCAATTCATTGCCGGCGTTAAAGAAACATGCAGAAACATTTTCAACTCTCGTGGATACCATCGGTACCCAGCTTGCGGCCACAAGCAAAGGAACGCAGGCAAAAACAAACGTCAAGCATGTAAGCATGCAGACGATGGCAAAAGGCGTAACGCAATTAGTGCGGCTGTTTCACTCCTACGCCTTCGATCATCAGATGCTGGAGCTTGCAGAGCAGACGGACATTTACGAGTCGACCATTATCGATGTGCGCGATGATGAACGTGCAAAGTATGCCGATGGGCTGGTCGATCTGGTGGAACAATACAAAACATCCCTTGCAGAAGTCGGCGTGACGGATGAGAAAATTGCCGCGGCACACGCGCTGGTCGCAGGATACAGCGCCTCGCTTGCGGATAAGAACTCCGCCGTAACGGGCAACAGTGCAACCAGAGCATTGTTGATGGCAAACTTCCAGCAGGCGGATGATATTATCGAACATCATTTTAACTCGTTAATACCTTCGGCAAGCGAATCCGATCCGCAGTTTCTGCTGGAATATCAAGCGGCTGCTGTGCTGCACGATACGCCTGCAACGCACGAAGTAAAAACGGATAAGAATAACGGCGATGCAAAACCTCCGCAGTCCGATGCTGAAGCGGACAAAACTGCTGGTGATGCATCATCGGTGAAAAAGTAAAGAGCAATAAATAAATAATTCATGCAATGTATCGATCACCTTCCCGGCGGGGTATCCTGCCGGGATTTTTTTTTCTAATGATTGATCTTTACCCCATATTTCGGACACCAAGAAAAGATAGTATATTTATTTAGGAGGTGTCCAGATGACAGAGAACCAACAGCGTCGAAGATTTGACGCAGAATTTAAACGCGATGCTCTTCGAATGATAGAAGAACACAAT
>DATKMP010000090.1:0-3944 GCA_035541775.1 Bacteroidota bacterium
CGCTAAAGGTCGCCGACGACAAACTCAAAGATCGCATCTTGAAAAACATGTCCGAGCGTGCACGGGAATTACTGCAAGAAGAATTGCAGTATATGGGTCCAGTCCGGTTGAAAGAAGTCGAAGCGGCACAAACGCGTATCGTTGAAATTGTGAAACAATTGGAAGACGCAGGTGAACTCGTCGTTGCCGGCCGTGGCGGTAAGGAGGAAGTCTTTGTCTAACGTTCTGAAATTAAAAACGCCGGCAATTCGGATCGTGCCGCATCACCCAGAACACCGAAGAGAGCCGTTCCCAGACTTAGATACAATTCTTGTTGAAGAAGAAAAAACGGCGTTGTTTGAAAAGAATAAAGAGCAGCAAGTGGAACAGACGTCGGTCGTCGAAGATTCTCATTCGCAATCTCCATGGCAGGATATGACGGTCGTGATCGCGGCAGCGCAAAAAGAAAGCTACGAACAAGGATACGCACAAGCCATGAAAGACCGTGAAGAACACTATGCCAATCGTCTTCGCGAAGAATGTCTGCAAACGATAAAACCGCAGCGCGAACAGATGAATCAAGTGGTCGCTGGGGTGCAAAATGCTTGGAAACAATTTAGCGACAGTGTAGAAAATGTCGTCGTTACCTTATCGCTAGCTGCAGCAGAACGGGTGATTAAAAAAGAAGTACAAAATGATGACCGGCTTATTCTCAATCAAATTCGTGAAGGATTGAGGCGAATCACCGGCGTTGAGCATTTGAAATTGCGCCTTCACCCTGATGATGAAAAAATTGTTCGTCAGTCGCGTACGGAATTACTTGCCAATGTCGATTCTGTACGGGACATCGTTGTGGAACCTGATGAAACGGTAAGCCGCGGCGGCTGCATTATCGAAAGTGAATCAGGCAGTGTCGATGCAACGGTCGAAACACAAACGAAAAAAATGGCAGAACTTTTAACAGAAGCGCGTGCGCTTTTTAAATAGAATAATTTATGCACGCTGCACAACCAAATATGATCGATAGACCGATAGAGGGCATGGGGATACGCGAAGGAGTTTTGATTCCTTCCTTGTTGCACAATCTCGATTCCTATTTGGCAAAAATTAAAAAAGCAGACTTAATAAAAGTGAACGGCCGTGTTACACAAGTTATTGGATTAGTCATCGAATCGGTTGGCCCGAATTGTTCGCTTGGCGAAGTGTGTGTGGTCAAATCTCGCGATGGGCAGGATGTGTGTTCTTCCGAAGTTGTCGGTTTCCGGAATAATCGTGTGCTTTCAATGGTGCTGGGCGATGCAAGTGAAGTGAGTCCGGGCAGCGAAATTGTTGCAACAGGCCATACACTTTCAGTGCATGTCGGAAATAAATTGTTGGGGCGCGTCATCGACGGGCTTGGACGCCCGATCGATGGAAAAGGTCCGTTGGAAACTGATGAAGTTCGTTCCATCTATAATACTCCTCCCAATCCCTTGGAACGCCGGCGTATTGATAAGCCGATATCGACGGGCATTCGTTCAATCGATTCTATCCTCACGTGCGGTAAAGGACAGCGTATCGGTATTTTTGCCGGAAGCGGTGTCGGAAAAAGTGTGACGCTTGGGATGATTGCACGCGATACGAATGCGGATGTAAATGTGATTGCACTTGTTGGTGAACGCGGAAGAGAAGTTGGAGAATTTCTCGACGAGCAACTCGGACCGGAAGGATTACGTCGTTCGGTCGTCGTTGTTGCAACCAGCGATCAAGCTGCGCTCATTCGCATCAAAGCCGGATTTATGGCGACAAGCATTGCCGAATATTTTCGCGACCAGGGTTTAGATGTGATGTTGATGATGGATTCGGTCACGCGATTGGCAATGGCGCAGCGCGAAGTCGGACTTGCGATCGGCGAACCGCCGACCACGAAGGGTTATACGCCATCGGTGTTTGCGATGCTGCCAAAATTATTGGAACGCGCCGGCTACTCGAAAGATGGAAGCATCACCGGAATGTACACAGTACTGGTGGAAGGCGATGATATGACGGAACCTGTCGCTGATGCTGTTCGATCGATCCTCGATGGCCACATCGTTTTGTCACGTCGGCTTGCTGCTTCGGGACATTATCCGGCGATAGAAGTTTTAGAAAGTATCAGCCGAGTAATGCCGGCTATTACAACGGCGGAGCATCGAAAAGCGGCGCAAAAAATTTTAGATATTCTCGCAACGTATCGCGAAGCAGAAGATTTGATTAACATCGGCGCGTATGTTAAAGGGAGCAATCCGCGCATTGATCGTGCCATCAGTAAGATTGAAGCGATCCGCAATTTTTTAAAACAGTCGCCCGATGAACGGGCTGTGTTCGATGAGAGTCTTAAACGGTTAGCAGAAGTGGTACAGGATGATACTGTGCATCATTGATTTGAGCGGTAGATAGACATGGAGTCGATGGAAATGAATATTTCGCATTTGCGATTTGGAACGTTGCTGAAGGTACGCAAGTACCAAGAAAAAAAAGCACAACAAGAACTATCGCAGATTCGCAATCAAAAAACAAAAGAGGAGCAAACTTTATCACAGCTCGATGAACGCCGCAATGCAGAAATCAATGGATCAGACAGCGTGAATAAAACGAGCGCTCTCGATGTTCAAACCAGCAGAGCGTTCATTCGGTCGTTAACGCGTGATATGCAAATGCAGCAAGAAAAAATAAAAACCATTGGACAACAAGAGACGAATAAAACCGGTGAGGTTGTCGAACGAAAACAAGCAAAAGAAATGGTCGAAAATTTAGAAGATAAATATCAAGCGCAATTGGCAAAAGAACAGGATAAAAAAGACCAGCGAACAATGGATATTTTAGCTCAACGCGCTCACAATGAAAAATAATTTATGAAACAGATGATGCCCTATATTATTTTGTTTGGCGTGACAACACTGCTGGCCATCGGTGTCGCCGTCGGTTTGGCGTACTTTAAGCCGGAGTTATTTTCTTCGAGCGATCAAAAGCCCAAAACGGCCAAAGACAGCACCACGGCTATGCAAAAACCTCCTTCAAAAGACACGGCGCAAACACCGGCAGCATCGGTTATAAAAAAAGATTCAGTCGCTATTGTGTGGGAAGACACTGCAAAAGCCATGCGCCTTCAGTTGGAAGCACAACAAAAGAAAATTGCAGCGATGGAACAGAAAGAACATCGTCAACTCTTTGCGGTAGATAGTGCAAAGGCGCATCGTCGTGCTCAGTTCTCGAAGTTGGTGGAATCAATGAATGCGGAAGAAGCGGCCAAAGTATTAGCCAACATGAAAGACGAAGACGTGAAAGCAATTTTATTAAATGTCAAAGCGCGTCAAGCCAGCAAAATTTTAGGCATGTTAGAACCGCGCCGCGCAGCGCGATTGATGAATTGAAGGGAAAGACCATGAAAGTTTCAGCAACGACCATGAAAAATCTTATCGGCGTAAAGCCGGCAGAAGAAGCCGGCATCGTGACAGGCGCTTCAACAACAGCATCGACGCCTGCTTTGTTTTTATTGATGTTGTTGCAGCAGTGCAACGCATCAAAACAAACGACGATGTCCGCAGTAAATCCACCATCTGAGCCAGTTGAAACCTTAGAACCCACGATGAGTTTCTTCGGAGAATTAGCGGCCGTTCAGTCAGACGGGGCAAACGTCAAAACGCATTCTTCACAACAGAATTCGAAGACCGCTCCTACAACAGTTCAAAGCGAATATCATCCTCTATCGTTGACATCCACCGCTACGGCGACCGAAGGAATCGCTTCTCTTGTGCGAACAGTTCAAAATACCAATACAACGATAGGTGCCAGCAATCTGAAACAAGTGGCGGCACCAACAGATACGACATCACTGGCGACGGAATCGGCAGTACCAACAGGAACAGAAAAAAATATCGCCCCGATTTTAAATTTACTCTCACAAGAAACGCCGACGAACGAAACGTTAGCGACGGCGGCGACAA
>DATKMP010000091.1:0-6890 GCA_035541775.1 Bacteroidota bacterium
CATTCCAAAGAGTTATAGTCGATCCGCTTGCACTGACAACATACTTGCCGTCTGTCGTGACATCGAGAGCGCTGATTTTGTCTGAAAGTACGGAAGTAGTGAAGAGCAAATTCTTTTGGGCTATATTCCAGCATCGAATCGTGTTATCGTCACAAGCACCGAATATTTTTGTTCCATCAATGCTAAATACTAATTTAAGAATATGATGTGTCAAAGGAATAGAAAACCGAACATCGCCCCATAAGGTACTTGTTCCTTGAAACACAAGAGAGGTGTCATCCGCAGCCGTAGCTATGCAAGGAACAGGATGAAAATTATTTTCAGAATAAGTTTTTGGACCAATTGCAGCGCATGATATATTGATCCCATGATTACCTACATATAACTCTACGTCATTCCATGCTTTGTACTCAAAATTACCTGTACATGCATTATGTACTGTTCCACAGACCAAGAGTGATGAACCATCGGGATTTGGTTGTATGATACTATAGGAACCAGCGAAATCATTACATGTGCCTCCGCCTCCATCATCATAGGTGGGCAAACTTGTTGCTATTTGGATGGGAGGAATAAAGTACTGTAATAACGGTGTAGTACAATATTTACTCTGATTATGTGCGGTGACGGCAGAAATTCTGTATTGATATTCCTTTGTACTATCGACATGAGTATCACTAAATGAGGTAGCGTTGGGACCTGTCGTCGTTAGAATATTATACGCACCGTTTTGCTCACTACGTTCGATCAAGAAGCCGTTTTCAAACGAACTGTTGTCATTCCAGATTAATTTTAAAGAAGTTGGCGAAAGGTTTGTAACTTGAAGATTGTTTGGAGCCGGGAAAGGAAGTTCGACGTCGAGCGAACACGATTTGGAATAATTCCCATTGCCATAATCGGCATACACTCGATATTCGTATAATGTGTCTGTTTGAATAATTGACGTATCGTTATAACTGGTGGAGTTTGCAGCAAGTAGTGCAAAAGGAGCAAAAGTACCGTTTGGTATCATTCTTCGTTCAATATGAAAACTTGATTGACATATAGAATGAGTCTGCCAGCTTAATGTTCGTGTGGCTTCACTTAAATTCGATACTATAAAATTATACGGAGTGTATGAATTAATGATGCTAAGAGAATCGTAACCGCCGAGTTGGTTTTTATACACAGCACAAACTCGATACAAAACGGAATCATTGAGAATCAATGTCGAATCATTATAACAAACGGTATTGGCAGGGACTTGTCCGATCACGGTAAACGTACCGGTTGCACCAATGGCCCGTTCGATGCGGAATCCGATTTCTGTAATTGAATGATCCTGCCATGATAGTGAACGTACGAACTCATTATTGACAGTTGTCGATAAATTCGAAGGAACGAATGAAGCAAAGATAGTAGTAAGACAATAATTGCTGGTTTTTCCGCTGTCGTAGACAGCACAAATTCTGTAGTATACAGAATCTGTGAACGTGACAGTCGAATCCATAAATGTAGTTGTATCAGTTGGTGCCTGTCCGATAGTAGTAAAAGTACCTGTTGGACCAATTTTGCGCTGAACACGAAAACCAATTTCGGAGAGCGAATTATCTTTCCATGTTAATCTGCAATGCGTTTCATCGACAATCGTTGATTGTAAATTTGTCGGTGCGTAAGGAGCTAACGATGCAGATACAACATTTGAGGAATTACTGATTTTAGTTCCCGCGGCAATGTGAATGCGAAAAGAATAAGAATTGTTGGGCGTGACCGTTTCATTAATAATCGCTTCTGTGTAACCATAAACTGTATCGATGACTATGTAGGGACCCGCATTGATGCTTTGTTCGATTATGGTTTGAACTGCATTGTCGACAGTAGAACTTGTAATATTCGCACTCTGTTGCCATTTCAATTTCACGGAAAATTCTTGTAAATATACAATTTGAAGATTGCTCGGGGCCGTGAGCGAAATTTCGCTATCGAAAGGATTATTAAAGACCATATCATCCGTGCAGGATAAAGAAAGACAAGCAATGATAATCAACCAATAGATAGATTTCGATTTCATTGATACGTTCCTTGGATTGCCCATGAAAGTCCAAAAGCTCCGATGAATGTAAATGTCACAGACGAGGAGATGGTATAATAATTTTGATATTTTGCAATGGCAGATCGTTTGTCGTCTGCGACAGATTGTGAAAGAGCGGTATTATATTCTTGTTTTAATGATTCAATTTTGGAGTGGAGAAAATATGAAATTATACCGGCACATGCAGCAAGACCTGCATTGGTCCATTTTATCGATCCCCACTGATTATATTTGTACCGGAGGTATTCAAAGGAATTCATATCGACAAGAACGCTGTCACACTTGTCCTTGCCCAGAGTCATATTGTGTATAATCGTTCTAAACCCTTCTTTGGAAACAATAAAATCGTAATTCCCAAGTGGAAAACTGAAACGCAAGGGAGCAGGTTGTTTCCTTACCGTGTCCGGTGAAATTTCATATTCACTGGATCCGTATTCGTATAAAATGAATTTACTTTTCTGGACGACAGTAATGACGGCATTACTTGCGGCTTGAGGCGCAACATAAATAGAGATTGCTTGCTTTTTTGATGCGACAGTATCCATTATTATCATCGAAGTGTCTATTTCTAAAGCAACAGACAGGGAATCAGGAAGTGCTTGCCCACAAGATTCCTCAAGATAAAACATAAAACATATCGAAATGGCAAATATTTTTATAACGAATCTCATGCAATAAACATTGACAGAAGTTCTTTTGTAAAATTATTTTGAGTTGAAAACGCTGATAGAAAAGTATAACAAATGGAAATTTAAAAATCAATGTACATATAGAAGCGATTATCAATACGGAACGGATTAAAATATTCGTTTGTTACATCGATAAAGGAAACAAGAGTGTCGATTCGTCCCATACAACAAATACTTCAGCCCGTGCCGACTATAGAAGGAGCCGGCGTACACTTACAGCGCGCATTCGGATTTCATGAAACAGAAAAATTCGATCCGTTTCTGTTGTTCGATGATTTCCGCAACGAGAATCCTGAAGATTATCTTGCCGGATTTCCGTGGCATCCGCATCGCGGCATCGAAACGATTACGTATGTACTTGCAGGTTCGGTAACGCATGGCGACAGTCTCGGCAACAAAGGGACACTCGGTTCCGGCGATGTGCAATGGATGACGGCGGGCAGCGGAATTTTGCATCAAGAAATGCCGAAAGGCGATCCGCGCGGGCGAATGCATGGGTTTCAGCTCTGGGCAAATCTTCCTGCGTCCCATAAAATGACGAAGCCGCGGTATCAGGATATTGCTTCTGCGGAAATTCCCGAAGTGATCGACGATGACGGCACACGCGTACGTGTCGTGTGCGGAACGTTTTGGGGCAAGACCGGTCCCGTGGAAGG
This sequence comes from Bacteroidota bacterium, assembly GCA_035541775.1. Taxonomy (GTDB): domain Bacteria; phylum Bacteroidota; class Ignavibacteria; order UBA10030; family UBA10030; genus DATKMP01. The sequence continues at coordinate 3,417 of DATKMP010000091.1, forward strand.
CATTGCCGCCGATCCGCAATATTTAGATGTGTATGTTCCGCCGAATAGAAAGAAAGTGCTTCCCGTGGAAACATTTCGGCATACGTTCGTCTATATCTTTGACGGAAGCGGAACGTTTCCGTCCGCATCGGCACCGCAAGGCGTGTGGACAGAAGTTGTCGGATCTCCAGCTGCATTTCAAAAACAGCTTGGCAATCGCTCGATGATTTTATTCGATACAGGCGATGAGATTACCGTGCATGCCGGAGATGAAGGCGTTCGCTTTTTACTCGTAACCGGCAAACCATTGAAAGAACCAATTGCATGGTACGGTCCGATTGTGATGAATACGCAAGAACAACTGCAGACAGCAATGAGAGAATTGCAGAACGACACTTTTATAAAATGAAGAATGTTATAGTCTGTGATTTTCGATTTCATAATTTAGAGATTTTGTGATTTGAGAGTTGGACTTTGTTTGTCTTTTGGCTTTTGTTGTTTGGAATTTATGTGAACATGCTTTTATAAATTGAATATAGAATTTGTTCGGCGTTCGAATATTGTGATTTGGAATTTATTATTGTATACTAAAGAAGAGAAATGAAAATCTTTGGGATGAAATATCGCCAGATGATGAAAACATTAGTTCCGGCATTAATGCTGGTGCTCATGCTCGGAAGCATTGGTATCAGCGCATTCCACAATCATCATGATTGTGCGAATCCGGATAACTGCGCGATCTGCACGTTTCAGGTTACATCATGAACACTGCCGCTTCATACAGCAGCAGAAGTACAGCCGAACAACATTCCAATTGTTCTTTCAATTCTCAACCTTCCGGAGCGGATTGCACTTCCGTTCCACACGCATATTTTTGCTTCTCACGCTCCTCCTCAAGTTTGCTGATCATCTAGAAGCTATCTCAAAAAACGAATTGTCTCTCCCAGCCGGAGGCCTGACATAGAATAGCGCAAAGCGCGATACATTTTTATGCTTCCAGCTATCGGGAGTACAGAATATCGGATGCCCTGCCTGAGGCAGGCAGGCCGCTTATCACGAATGTGATGCCTTTGGCAAAATCCGCTGGCATGACAAGATTGTTTTAGTTCCTGACCATTTTTGAGACAACTTCAAATAAAAAATACTGATTCTGTGCGCTTACCGATTGTGGCAGAATTCAGTTCATTGAATATTGTGTGCTATACAGCATGAATATTGGATGGTATGGAAGATTTTCATGCATCCTTACAGATTCATTCATCAAGGAGAAAAAAATGCGATCTATTATAGTTTTATTATTATTCTTAATTGTTTTTGTGCGCTCTATGTCTCATCCAATGCCGGAAAAGAAAACCCAACAGAACCAACCTGTTCCAGAAGCTGTTTTGAAAGATTCACCGGCAGCCGCTTCCGGCGGAACTGTACAGGGGGTGACATTCAAAGTGAATGTCTATGACGCAGATGGAAAAGTACCGATAGAACTCGCACGTATTGTTCTTACACGAAACGGAAAGTTTATTTCGGAAGAGGTCACTGCGCCAACCGGACAAGCACGATTTCGCGATATTGCTCCCGGTAGTTATATTGTGCAGGCATGGTTTGTAGGATACCGGACGTTCTCGGATTCCACTCGTATCGACAACGACCACAGTTCACTGGAAATATTACTCCAGGCTTCGGGAAATACGGAAAACAATGTCGATGTTGTTGGGCAGAGGGAGATTGCCGTTACAAGTATCAATCTGAATACCGGCAATCAGGTATTTGAATCCGAAACCTTTCATCCTACGCCAACCGCCCAGATGACGAACTTGGTGCAGGAAAACATTTTGGGGGCGGCACGTGCCCCGACGGGCGAGGTTCATATTCGAGGCCAGCATGGAGAGTTTACATACTATGTCGATGGACTTCCAGTACCACTAGGTGTGTTCGGCGGACTTAATGATGTTGTCGATCAAAAAGTGATCGATCGGGCTACATTTATCACAGGAGGATTTTCGGCGGAATACGGCGGGCAAAATGCCGCTATCATTGATTTGAAAAACCGGGTTCCCACCGGAGCATTTCACTTGGATGCTTCGACATATATAGGTAGCTATCTCACATCTGATCCATCCGAAGAATCGGAACGCGTTGGACCGTTTCGTGCTGTGAACTCCAACGGACAAGCTTTATCGTTGAGCGATCACGTCGGCAATCTGGGTTTCTTTCTTTCAGGCTCACGGCAGGAAACCGACCGCCGCATCGATCAGCCCGTCGAAAATCTTTTCCACGACCACGGACAGGATTATTTTCTCTACGGCAAAGCAGATTATCTCTTGAGTGATGTTGACTATGTAACGGCAAATATTAATTTTGGAAGAACATCTACACAAATCCCGTTTGATTCTGTAGAGCAAATTGCTAACGACATGCAAACTACGACAAATGCATTTCAAACTCTTTCGTATTTTCGCACCATCAATGCAGACGCGGACCACGAATCAAATTTTTTTGCTGGCGTATATGCGCGCGAAGGTGGTTTGAATTATTCTCCGGGCAGCAACGATCCTGCACTCTCGCAATTCGTCGGAGATACGAACAGTTATCTTATAGCTGAGGACCGAAGTTTTACAACGTTGGGCATACGGTCAACGTATGACAAGAGGATTTCTCATGAGTTTATGTATAAAGCCGGCTTCAATTTTAGTTCAACCACTGGAGTAGAAAATTTTACTTCTCATGATTCTACCAGCAATGCAGGACCTTCGCTGGTAACTGATTTTAGCGGATCGGACTTTGGCGTGTTTCTGCAGGCGGATTGGCATCCGATGGAATGGACATCGTTCGAACTTGGAGCTCGGTACGACCAACATATTGCGCCGGACATGCCGCTTCAGAGCCAGATTAGTCCACGCCTTCGATGGAATTTTTTAATTGATGAAGACAATACAGTGTATTTATATTACGGACGCATGTTCATGCCGACCAATATCGAGGGGCTGAAATCTATTGCGGTCAATTTCAACGGCTCAGATGTTGCGCTTGTACCGACGCTGCCGGAACGGGATGATTTTTATGAAGCGGTGTACACGCATCTTTTCCCATTCGGCTTGCGCAGTAAAGCCGATGTGTTTTATAAATATGCCACGCCGGGAGTAGACGATCAAACCATCGGATCGTCTGCAATTAAAACTCCCGTGAACATTGCACAGGTACGGACAACGGGTATTGAACTCGGACTTTCGTACAGCGATCCTGTCATCCCTTTTTCGGGTTATGTGAACACATCGATCATTCACGCTTATGGAAGCGGCGTGATCAGCGGCGGATTTTTACCGCTGGATAGCGACGGGCCAGCAACGGATCTCGATCATGATCAACGACTTTCCATCGTATCGGGATTTAATTATCAACCGCAAGATTGGTTTATTAATGTTGTTGCTATCTATGGATCAGGGCTGACGAACGGAAATGCCATTTCCTTTGGAACAGGGTTGTTCGACTTTAATCAAG
>DATKMP010000092.1:0-12490 GCA_035541775.1 Bacteroidota bacterium
AGAGGGAAACCGAATGTATCGTAGAGCTTAAATGCATCGTTGCCGGGAAATGGTTTGTTGGTTCCGACGTGCTTGACAATCTCTTCGAATATTTCTAATCCGCGATCGAGTGTGGCGTTGAAACTTTCTTCTTCGCCTTTAATTACTTTTTGTATGTGTTCTTGCTGCGTTTTAATTTCGGGGAAGATGTAGCTCATCGTTTCAACAAGCGTTGGAACGAGTTGATACATAAACGGATCGCGCATGCCGAGATTTCTTCCAAAGCGAGCGGCACGGCGGAGAATTCTGCGCAATACATATCCGCGCCCTTCATTGCCGGGAATGGCACCGTCACCAATCGCAAACGTCAATGTGCGGACGTGATCGGCAATAACGCGCATCGATGTATCAATTTCCAATTGTCGATTGTCGATTGTCGATTGGAGGCCACCGTTATACGGCTGATTTGTTAATTTGCTGATTGCCTGAATAATCGGTGTGAAGACGTCGGTATCGTAATTCGATGCTTTGTTTTGCATGACAGCGCACACACGCTCGAATCCCATGCCGGTATCGACATGTTTTGCTGGGAGAGGATTTAATTTCCCGGTTTCATCGCGATTGTATTGCATGAAGACGAGATTCCAGATTTCAATGACTGCCGGCGTTCCTGCATTGACCTGTGCGGCGGTTGCGGTTCCATCCGGTGTTCGGTCGATATGAATTTCCGAACACGGCCCGCACGGTCCGGTTTCGCCCATCTCCCAGAAATTTTCTTTTTCAAATCGCAAAATATGCGCCGGGTTAATATCTGTTTCGGATTTCCACAATTGTTCGGCTTCGTCATCATCTTTATACACCGTTGCCCACAATCTGTCTTTGGGAAGTTTCCAGACGTTCGTCAGTAAATCCCATGCCCACGCAATGGCTTCTTTCTTGTAATAATCTCCAAACGACCAATTGCCGAGCATTTCAAAAAAAGTATGATGGTATGTATCGCGTCCGACTTCTTCTAAGTCGTTGTGTTTGCCGCTCACGCGAATACATTTTTGTGTATCGGCTGCGCGCGTGTACGAGCGTTTGCCCGTGTTGAGGAAGACATCTTTGAACTGATTCATTCCCGCGTTGGTAAATAATAACGTCGGATCATCGTAAGGGACTACGGGCGAGCTTGCGACAATCGTGTGCGCGTGGTCTTCAAAAAATTTTAAAAAACTATTTCGTATTTCCTGAGATGTCATATAAGCTTATTACTCTAATCTATTTTTCCAATAAAAAGGTTTTCTTCGTTGATGCATCACAGCAAGGACCTGAATGTGTGTTTGCGTCGCTCGATAGATAATGGAGAATGGAAATCGATGTATATGAAACCATCGAACGTCGTTTTTATAAATTCTCCAGCGAAGCGGAAATTTTTGTATATGTGTTATTGCATGCTCAATTTCTGCGACAAATCTTTTTGCAAGATTTATCGATTGTACTTCGTACCAGTTTTTAGCTTCCAGTAATTCTTCAACAGCCTCGGGGTGAAATTCAACGAGCATCGTTCGCCCGTTCCGTTAGTCGAGAACGAACTTCTTCCCATGATATGCATGCAACTTTTCCGGTGGTAATATCTGAATACCGTTTATCGATTTCAGTTTGCCATGCAATTTCTGCTTCTTGATCATCTTGAAAAGTTTGCTCTAAGCTTTTCAGGATTTGTTCTGCAACAGCCGCGCGTTCTGCTGCGGGAAGTGTCAACACTTCTGATAAAATGCTTTCAGTTCGTTGATTCATAAAAATCCTTTTTTACACTTCAATCTGCGTGTGCAATGCAATTTCTTCCAGCGTACTGGAAACTTTTAAGCATTCGGGCATTGCACCTTCGTACACTGCGGCCTTGCCGGTGTTATGAACTTCCAGCGTTAATGCTTCTGCTTTGGATTGATTGCAGCCGGTTGCTTTGATGATTTGATTGATCACTTCATCGAATGTATGAATTTCATCGTTGTACAACACCACGGTTGCCGGCTGCCCGACGAGGACATCGACATCCTGCTGATCTTGTTGTAAAGGATTGGAATTCATACGTGCATCTCTTTTTAGTTCTTTTGAATGATACTAAAAATTGACAGGGAATTCAAGAAGCGTGGTTCTTCGGAAGCATAGGATGATATGATCACGCTGCGTCTTTCAAGTTTTAAAATACAATTGGAAAATAAAATCCGGATTACCTTAATTGATATTCTAAACACAATCGATTATACTATATAAAATTAATTTTGTACGTTTTCATGCTATCTGAACAAATTAGGAATTGTAAGTAATGAAGTTTAACTCTGAAGATTGGATCCAAAAAACTCTTTCGTCGAAGAAAAAACATGCTCTGCCGATTATTACCTATCCCGGACTTCAAATCACCGGCAAAAAAGTTATTGATTTGGTCACGAACGGGGAAGCACAAGCAGCGTGCGTTGCAGTGCTTGCATCTCGCTATTCGTCACTGGCGGGAGTGATGGTGATGGATTTGTCGGTGGAAGCAGAATCATTCGGTTCGCCGATTAAATTCAACGATGGTGAAATTCCGACAGTCAGCGGAAGATTGATCAAGAGTACGGAAGAAATCCAATCTCTTTCGGTGCCTCAAGTTGGCACTGCTCGAACAGGCGAATACATCAGAGCCGCTTCGGTTGCAGCGAGCCGTGTAACCACAAAACCTGTCTTTGGCGGAATGATCGGGCCGTATTCTCTTGCGGGACGGTTGTTCGATATGACCGAAATGATGATGTTGATTCTGACCGATCCGGATGCGGCTCACGAGTTATTGAAAAAATGTACTGCATTTCTTATCGATTATGCGCGTGCATATAAACTTGCCGGTGCTGCGGGAATTGTTATTGCAGAACCAGCCGCCGGATTGTTGTCAGCGGATTCGTGCATGGATTTTTCTTCCGTGTATGTCAAGCAAATCGTCGATGCAGTGCAGGATGAAACGTTTATCATCATTCTTCACAACTGCGGCAACACGGTGCCGTTAGTTCCGTCGATGCTGACGACAGGAAGCGCCGGTTACCATTTTGGCAACGCCGTCGATATGATGGACATTCTTCCACAAATTCCGAAAAATATTTTAGCGTTTGGAAATTTAGATCCGGTGGGAATTTTTAAGATGGCGGATGCCGCATCAGTAAAATCGAAAACAAAATTATTGCTGGAACGATGCAAAGGGTACAACAACTTTGTGATTTCATCCGGCTGCGATGTTCCGCCGGGCACTTCGTTGGAAAATATCGATGCGTTTTATGAAGCCATCGATGAATTCAATAAATAATTTTTTGTGATCAAATTAAAATGCTTAATCGCTATGCCATATTATTGATGATGGCATCGCCGAATTCCGAACATTTGATTTCTTTTGCGCCTTCCATCTGCCGCGCAAAATCGTACGTTACGGTTTTTGCTTGAATCGCGTTATTCAATCCTTTGAGAATCAAATCCGCTGCTTCTGTCCATCCAAGATAACGCAGCATCATTTCACCGGAAAGAATGACGGAACCGGGATTTACTTTATCCAAGTTCGCATATTTTGGCGCCGTGCCGTGCGTCGCTTCGAAAATTGCATGGCCGGTCACGTAATTGATGTTGCCGCCCGGCGCGATGCCGATGCCGCCGACCTGAGCAGCGAGCGCATCGGATAAATAATCGCCATTCAAATTCAGTGTTGCAATCACATCAAATTCCTCCGGACGCGTGAGCACTTGTTGAAGTGTGATGTCGGCAATTGCGTCTTTAATCACGATGCCGTTCGGCAATTTTTGCCACGGGCCGCCGTCGATTTCAACACCGCCGAATTCTTGTTTCGCAAGCTCGTAACCCCAATCGCGAAAACCGCCTTCGGTAAATTTTTGGATGTTGCCTTTGTGCACAATCGTTACCGATTTCCGTTTGTTATCGATAGCGTATTGAATCGCAGAACGGATTAATCGCTTCGATCCTTCTTCCGATACCGGCTTGATGCCGATGCTGGACGTTTCCGGAAAACGAATTTTCTTCACGTTCATTTCTTTTTGCAGAAAGTCGATCATTTTTTTTGCTTCCGGCGTTCCGGTTTTCCATTCAATACCTGCATAGATGTCTTCGGTGTTTTCGCGGAAGATGATCATATCAACTTTTTCCGGATGTTTCACCGGCGAAGGAACGCCATGAAACCACTGCACCGGCCGCAAGCATACATACAAATCTAATGTCTGCCGCAATGCGACATTGAGTGAACGAATGCCGCCACCGATCGGCGTGGTAAGCGGCCCTTTAATGCCGACAAGATATTCTTTGAATGCTTCGATAGTATCGTTATGCAGCCATGTGTTTGGACCGTAGATAAGATTTGCCTTTTCGCCTGCAAACACTTCAAACCAAACAATTTCTTTTTTGCCGCTGTATGCTTTTTTCACTGCGGCGTCAAGTACGCGTTGCGATGCCCGCCAAATATCGGGTCCGGTCCCATCGCCTTCGATAAACGGAATAATCGGCTGATCCGGCACTTGAAGCTTGCCGTTGCGGATCGTAATTTTTTCTCCGTGTGCCGGAGGCGTAAGTTTTGCGTATGTCGCCATCGTTAGTTCTCCTGTTCAGCCGATGAATGAATATGTGCGCGAATAAGTTCACCATAACGATGCAATTCACCGTCGGGATAATTTTTTAAATTCAGTACAAAGCGGATATTGTCGTCACAAAAACGCGGCGTGACATGCATGTGAAAATGAAAGACCGATTGTCCGGCGATCCGCCCGTTGTTGCTGAAAAGATTGTATCCATCTACTTGTTGTGTCGCTACGAATGCTTTGGCAATTAATTTTGCTGCATGCAATACTGAACGATACGATTCTTCCGGCAGTTCCAAAAAATCTTTGCAATGTGTTTTGGAAATGACTAAGGAATGCCCGAAATGAATGGGGTGAATATCGAGAATCGCCAGCACATGTTCGTTTTCGTATAACACTTCTGCGGGGATTTGCTTTGAGATAATTTTACAAAAAATACAATCGTCCATATTTTCTTTCACCGTGATAAAAAATCTATTCAAAAATATACGCAAAATCAAAAAAACTTTTTTCTTTATAAAAAAATAGTATCTTCTATGTCAATTTTTTATTGCTGTTTTTCTTGGATAATAAAATTTGTATAACCTTTTCGCAAGGAAGCCTCAATATGCAGATACATTTATTTGATTGGATTATAATTGCTGTTACGCTGATCATCTGTTTTTTGCCGGCATTATTCTATGGAAAGCGGGCGGGAAAAAATACCACCGAATTTTTTGCTTCAGGTCGTTCTGTTCCTTGGTGGCTTGCAGGATTATCGATGGTGGCGACAACGTTCAGCAGCGATACGCCTAATTTAGTGACAGATATTGTACGCCGCAACGGCGTTGCAGGAAATTGGGTGTGGTGGGCATTTGTTCTTACTGGTGTTGCGACAGTATTTTTTTATGCACGACTCTGGCGGCGCTCCGGTGTGATGACGGATTTAGAGTTTTACGAATTGCGTTATTCGGGAAAAGCAGCAAGCGTTGTGCGCGGTTTTCGTTCGGTCTATTTAGGTTTCTTCTTTAACTGTATGATTATGGCAACGGTCAATTTGGCTGCATGCAAAATTGCCGGAATATTATTTGGCCTTGAGCGCTGGCAAACGTTAATGATTGTCGGAATCTTCAATGTCATCTTTGCAACCTACTCGGGCTTATGGGGAGTGTTAGTGATCGATATGGTTCAATTTTTTATCAAGATGACGGCTGTGATTGCAGCAGCATATTTTGCTCTCAAGCTGCCGCAGGTTGGAGGTTTAAGTGGAATGGTCGAAAAACTTTCTGCGATGAAGGGGCCGAATGGAATTCATTATCTCAACATGCTTCCGGAATTTACCAACAACTGGGATATTGCCATCGCTGTTTTCATCATGCCGATTGCCGTTCAATGGTGGGCTGTGTGGTACCCAGGCGCAGAACCGGGCGGCGGAAGTTACATTGCTCAACGCATGCTCGCATCGAAATCCGAAAAAGATGCCTTAGGTGCTGTGCTGTTTTTTAACATTGCGCATTACATTCTTCGTCCGTGGCCATGGATTCTTGTCGGATTATGTTCGCTGATCGTGTATCCGGAATTATCCGATATCCAAAAAGCATTTCCTCATTTGGATCCGAGTATGTTAGGCCATGACATTGCTTATCCGGCGATGCTGAAATTTCTTCCGGTAGGATTTATCGGATTGATGGTGGGCGGATTGATTGCCGCAAACTCTTCAACGATTCTTACGCATCTCAATTGGGGAGCATCCTATCTTGTTCATGATTTCTACCGCCGCTTTATCAACAAAGTGGGAAATGAACAACATTATGTTCTTGCTGGAAGATTTGTTACGATCGTATTATTTTTCTGTGCATCGGGATTAGTATTTTTTTTAGATTCAGCGAAAGATGCATTCGATATCATTTTACAAATTGGAGCAGGAACGGGATTACTGTATTTGCTCCGGTGGTTTTGGTGGCGCATTAATGCATGGTGCGAAATTGTTGCGATGATCAGTTCATTTTTCATTTCTATTTTGCTGATGGTTCTTCATAAAAATAGAATGATGATCAGTACGCATATCGGATTAATTGTTTCCGTACTATTCACCACCATATGTTGGGTAATAACAGCGTTCGTCGGACCTCAAACAGAAAAAAAAGTTTTAATAGAATTTTATAAAAAGATTCGTCCGTTTGGCCCCGGCTGGAAAACTATCTGCAAACAAGCTGGTGTGACAGAAGAAGAAATGAGCAGCACGCACGAAAATATTCCGTTGAGCTTGCTTGGTTGGGCCACCGGTTGTACCGTAATTTGGTCTGCACTTTTTATGGTCGGCAATTTTCTCTATGGTCGGATAACAAATGCACTGGTGCTGTCGGGAATATTTTTGGTCAGTGGGACCATTCTCATCACCATCATAAATAAGTTATGGAACCATAGCGGTAATGATCTGCGGAGCTAAAAAAATATAAAAAATCACTTGACAAAGAAAAAGAAATAGTATATGTTTAATTAGTTTGTTGAAACAACAAACTAATTAAGGCTATCATAAATTTGAAAATAAAAATGTTTAAAGCGAATTAAGGTTTTTAATGTATTGGTTGTTTTAAACAACAAATTATTTGAAAGCAATAATATGACGCATATAAGAAAATCGAAACGAAGACAGCTGATTAGTGTCAATGCAAAAGTTGGCCGCGACATCAATCGTTCAAGCGTTTTAAATTCCATTCGCGAGCATCAACCAATTTCGAGAATCAATGTTGCGAAGATGACGGGGCTTAACAAAAGTACCGTCTCGGATATTGTTGGTGAATTGCTTGAAGAAAATCTTATAGAAGAAGACATCGATAGAAATCAAAAGGTCGGCCGTAATCCCATTAACCTCCGGGTAAAACAAGAAATGCATGTTGTGGGGGCAATCTATTTTAATTCTCCCAAAACAGAACTTGCGGTTATCGATATTGGCGGAACGATCAAGTCAAAATCTGAAATACCAACGGAGACGGAAAATCCAAAGCGGTTCATCGAGCAATGTCTGACACAATTAGACATGCTTCGCGAAGAATCGAAATCGCCGGCGTTTAAAGGAATTGGAATAACCGTGGCTGGCATTGTTGACTCTGCACAATCGAAAGTTATCTATGCGCCCAATCTTGGATGGGAAAATTATGAAATCGGACAGATCGTCCGGGAATTAAAACCGGATATCGAATTGATTACGATCGAGAACGATGCGAAAGCTTCGGCACTTGCTGAACTTTTACTTGGGCGCCATGAAACGCCGCCATCCAGTATCGTATTCCTTGCTGTTGGAAACGGCATTGGTTCAGGGATTGTGATTAATAATCATGTACTGAGCGGCCATTCGCACGCCGCTGGTGAATTTGGACATATGACGATCGTGGAAGGCGGGGAACTTTGTTCATGCGGAAATCAGGGTTGCTGGGAAGAATATGCCTCCGATCGTGCGACACTTCGAAGGTATGCGCACTTAAAAGAAATTTCGCTGGGACAATTTGAAAAAATGTCGATCGTTGATGTCATTAATGCCGCGAAGCAAGGAGAGGCGTTAGCTTGTGAAGCCCTTTCTGTGACCGCCCAATATATGGGATTAGGAATTGCGAATATCATTCGCTCGTTCGATCCGGAAGTGATCATTATTGGCGGACTGATTACACAAGTATGGGATTTTGTTTATCCGAAGATTATGGAAATAATATCCAAGAGAGGATTTTTTGGAACTCAACAAAGTACCGTTGTTCTTCCAACTTCACTCACGAACAGCACAGCATTGCTCGGTGCTGCTTCATTATCGATCAGAAAAATATTTGCCGATTACCGAATCGAGCTTTGATTTATCTAAAGGAAGAAAAAATAAAAATGAAAGAGGCCACACTGACAATAGGAGTTGATATTGGAGGAACGAACACCGTTGTGGGTGTCGTAGATACCGATGGTGTCTGTCTTCATAAAACAAGTATTGCCATGAAAGATCAAAAAAGTGCGGAATTATTTATGCGCACGTTGTCGTCCACCATCAATGAACTTTGTCGAAACCTCCCATCCAATAAAACCATTTGCGGCATTGGCATTGCGGCACCTGCGGCAAGGCACAATAAAGGCATTGTGAAAAATCCTGCAAACCTTCAATGGGGAACTGTCAACTTAGTGGAAATGATGGGACAATATTTTGACGTTCCCATTGCCATCACCAATGATAGTAATGCTGCTGCATTGGGCGAACTAAAATGTGGATTAGCGCAAGGAAAAAAAAATTTTATAACGCTTACGTTGGGTACCGGCTTAGGAGCCGGCATCGTCGTTGAAGGTGCATTGTTATATGGTCACAATAGTATGGCCGGAGAATTAGGTCATATGACGATCGAACCGCAAGGAAGACGCTGCGGATGCGGACGGCGTGGTTGTGTAGAAACGTACGTATCTGCTTCAGGCGTATGCCGAACGGTCTTTGAGTTACTAGAAAAGGAAACAGATCCGACCAAGCTTCGATCTTTCTGTTACGACAATTTAACTTCATTGCAAGTTTTTGAACTGGCGCAGCTTGGCGACCCGGTCGCTATCAAGGCCTTTAATATGACCGGCGATTATTTAGGGCGGATGATCGCCAATACCGTCGCTGCCTTTGATCCCGAGCTGGTGATCTTATCCGGAGGATTATCGAACGCAGAGGGAGCATTACTGGTTCCGACGAAAAAAGCGTTTGAAGAAAATGCGCTTGAATGGCATAAGGATTCGGTTGTTATAAAAAAATCGCATTTGCAAAATGCTGCTATTATCGGCGCCAGTGCGATGATGAATGAAATTATACGAAACGGTCATTAAACGTTTAAAACTTATATCGAAGAGAATGAACGTGATTATTGTATTTCCAAATCTATTGTGTAGGAGGAATTGCTGATGAATCGGAATCAAAAAATATTTGTATTGTTGCTCGTAAGTCTTCTGTCTTGCAGCGTTACAGTTGTTGCCGAAGTCCCGGGAAAAATATCCGGTAAGGTGATCGATAAAAGCACGAAGGAAGGAATGATCGCTGCCAATATCGTCGTCGAAGGAACGTCGCTGGGCGCCTCGACGGATGTTGATGGCAATTTTACCATTCAAGCGGTTCCCTCAGGAATCTACACCATCAAGGCATCGTATATCGGTTATAGCTCTGAAGCGAAAACAGAAATTCGCGTCGTGAGCGGTGGAACAACAACGGTCAACTTCGAACTTGGCGCCGCAAGTCTGACGACGGAAGCCGTGGTGATAACGGCACAAGCGCAAGGACAGCAGCAGGCGGTCAATAAACAATTGGCTTCCGACCAGATTGTGAATGTTGTTTCGTCGTCGCGCATTCAAGAACTTCCCGATGCCAATGCAGCGGAATCTGTTGCGCGCCTTCCGGGTATTTCGGTAACCCGAAACGGCGGCGAAGCAAATCAAATCGTCATTCGCGGAATGCAGCCGAAATATAATTCGATCAGCATCGACGGCGTTCGGTTGTCGTCAACCAACAAAGATGATCGCAGCGTTGACTTGAGCATGATTTCGCCGAACATGCTCGATGGAATTGAAGTCTCGAAAACGGTGAATGCGGACCAAGATGCAGATGTGCTGGGTGGAACCGTTAATTTTAAAATGCGGGAAGCAAGAGGCGAGAAAGAAGGATTGGGTGTAGAGCTTCTTGCGCAAGGTGGTTATAACAAACTTTCCGATGCCGTCAACAGATATAACAATTACAAATATGTCGGCAGTGTGGAAGGAAGATTTTTTGACCAGAAATTTGGAGTGTTCGTTCAGGCAGATCTGGAACGAAAAAATTTATCCTCGAACGAAATGAATGCGTCGTACGGAGAATATCAAAATACGTTTACAGATTACATTGTCAACACCATCAATCTTCATGATATTAGCCGCGATCGGCAGCGTTCCAATGCAACCGTGAATTTAGATTATCGGTTGACCGACGGGAAAATATCACTTTCTACCTTTGTCAGTTCAGGAACAACCTATACCGTAGATCGCGGGCAATTGTATTACGTCAATGGAAACAGCATCAGTAATAATTCTGAAAATTATACGCTGGCGTACACAAAAAGCGAAGTAAATTTGTCGACCAATACATTGAATTATGAACAACAACTTTCCGTCTTTCATATCAATGCAAAAGTATCGCACACCTTTTCTGAAGTAACTGATCCGGGCGATTGGACGGCAACCTTTCAGCAACAAAGTTCTGGAATTGGTTCGGCTTCTGGAATCCCCAATCTCACGCCAACGTATGTTGTCGGTTTTGCCAACAATAATTTATCAACAACAAGTTTTAGCGGATTCAGTAATTCCGATAGCTACACAAAAGAGCGTTCATTAACTGGATCGATAGATATTGATTTCCCTTTGAATATTTCAAAAGAAATTAGCTCCATCGTCAAATTCGGTGGAAAGTACCGTTATCAAACGCGCTATTACAACTATGATCTTTATAATGATGAACAGCCGTTTGGCCAGACCAGTACATCGGTGATGACGGACTCGATTGAAAGCATGCTGGGTTTGCCGGTCGGCAATGCAAAGAGTATGAATATCACAAATTATATCGATCCTAATTTTCACTACGGAACATTTCTCAATGGCGATTACTCCATGATCGCTCCGCTGAATGAATCGATGATGCAGCGCGTTGCCGATCGTATTAAACAAGTGTACGCATTGATAGGGCCATCCGAAGGATATGGTCGCGATAATTTTAATTCGGCCACCAGTGATTATTCCGGAAATGAAAACCTGTCCGCAGGGTACGTCATGGCGACGATTCATTTAGGCGATCAATGGACGATTATTCCTGGCGTGCGGTTTCAAGATCTCACAACACAATATACGGGAACTCGTGGCGAAGAAACAAATTTAGATTGGAAAAATTATAATCACATCGATACAACAGTCACCGTGGATCATCCGTATTGGCTGCCGGATGTGAATATACGATATAAACCGTTTGCGTGGTTCGATATTCGTCTTTCGTACACTAATACCTTAGCATATCCTGATTACAGTTCTTTTACTCCGCGTTACGATCTTGCGCAAACCGGCACGATTGTTCTTAACAATGATCAATTAAAGCCGACACGCTCGACAAACTATGATGCGTATTGTTCATTTTACGAAAACACACTCGGGTTATTTACGATCGGCGGATTCGTAAAGCAGATCGATGATTTGATTTATTACAAGACCTTCAATGTTACGGGCCAAGATATTAAGCAATATGTTGTTTGGCAGGATTCTACCCATACATCGTTGGGATCGGAATATATGGTCGATACGTATGTCAACGATCCATATCGCATCAACAATTACGGATTGGAACTTGAATGGCAGACGCACTTTTGGTATTTACCTCATCCGTTGGATGGTTTAGTTTTTAATATCAATTATACTCATACATATTCTGAGGCAAAATATCCTTTTCAATTTAATTATACAACCGGTGTCGGACGTAATACCGTTACCCATGTTATCGACACGTTTTATGTTGATCGCTTAATTCAGCAACCCAATAATATTGTCAACCTTTCGGTGGGATACGATTATAAAGGATTTTCCATTCGGGTCTCGATGTTGTATCAGGAAGATGTCAATGCGGGATATGCATTCTGGCCGCAGCTGCGGCAATCGACGGCAAGTTATAAACGCTGGGATCTTTCCGTCAAACAAAATCTTCCGTTCGGACTTCAACTGTATGCCGATATCAATAACATCAATGGCGCGCAGGATATTTCCGTGTTAGCAATGTATCCCAATGCTCAAACAGCAAACCAGACGTACGATATGACTGCAGATATCGGACTTCGGTGGCAGTTATAAAAAAATTTGAAGCAATGAAACGATTATCGAAATAACAAACCATCTATGTTCCACGAAATATTATATTACATGTTTGCAAAGGAGGTGTTGCG
>DATKMP010000093.1:0-16158 GCA_035541775.1 Bacteroidota bacterium
AAAACGAGCAGCGGCGATGTGCGGCGGTGAGCATAACATACTTCGGTTCTGCGACTGCGCAGGTGAACGAACGATGGACAGGCGATCAGCAAGATGAAGTACGCGAAGCTTTGTATGAGGAATCACTGGAAGACCGTGACCGCTGGGTCAGGAATCATTTCGACTTGCCGAGCGCGGTACTGAAAACTTACACCATTCAAGGTTTAGAAAAACATGACCTTGCAATAGGAATCGATATGGAACTTATCATGCAAAAATTTGCATCCGTATCCGGCGACCGAATATTCTTTAACCCGAATTTGATGGAACGCCGCACATTCGTTCCTCCAGATGTCTCACAGCGTTTAGCGCCGGTCCGCTACCATTACCCTTATCATGATGCCGATTCCATCATTTATACTATACCCATCGGTTATCACACGGAATCTCTTCCGGCGGAATTAAATTTGCAGTCATCGTTCGGCGAATTTCATGCAAAGACAAGAATGCTCGGCGATACGGCGGTTGTTTATACGCGTTCGTTGATATGCCATGAATATTCTATTCCAGCAAGTAATTATCCCGAATACCGAAAATTTTATGGCGATATTGTGAAAGCGGACAGGGCACAGGTCGTGCTGGTGAGAAAAAAATAGCAAGAAGATAAATCCGGATGCGATCTCAACACCATTGTTGAAGCCGCAAGACTTCTTGCGATTTTTTCAAAGTTCATGCCGGCGTTCACATTTGGTGTCATACCGGCAAGTGTTTAGCCGGCATTCATTCAATGCAAATTTTTGTAACGAAGGTACCAATTCAATTTTTGTTCAAGGTTTTTTTTGATACCATGCTTACTTTCCAATTCCTCTTTTCAAGATTTCACGCCAGACGGATTATCTGCCGCAGGAGGATGGGCTGGCTGCCCGTGCTATTTTCCTTTTGCTGCTGGAGTATCGAACCGGACGGTTTTATCCCAGATACGTTTTTCTTTCTTGATGTAATCTTGATATGCCGCGCGAATGACGATGTAAATCCAGAGCTGGCAGTACGAAAAATACATCAGAACGATCAATCCAAAATTTTGCCAGTTGTCCTCGCCATCGTAGGCGACGGAAAGAAATATTTCAAAGATAAAAAGGAAGACGGAGGTGAGCCAGACAAACGTGTACGGTCCCGGCAGTGAGATGCTGACTAATTGAAAGGCGCTGAGCAGGAAGAGGATATCCGAAAAAATAACGGCGGTAAAAAATATATAATACAACGAAAGCGTGTACAGCAAATCGAACGCCAAGCGTTTATTTTTGAAATGCGGAATTTCTTTAAAAAATTTACTGGAAACATAATTGTTGCCGCGCACCCAGCGCATACGCTGGCGGATCCACACGCGCCACTTCGGAGGCTCCTGTTCGTACGTGACAGCGTACGGGATAAATTTAATTTTGTATCCGGCTTGGTAAATACGAATGCTGAGTTCGGAATCTTCCGTCAGAGCTTCTTCGTCCCAGCCGTTGAGTTCGTGAATAAGATGCGCCCACATCACAAAATTCGTTCCCGGCAGGGTGGAGATATGATGCATTTGCCAGCGTCCTGCTTGCAGCATCGATTGGAAGCTAAGCGTTTCGATGTTGATGAAGCGCGTAAGAAGCGTTGCGTTTTTATTGAGTGTGCGGAATTTTCCGATGACGGCGCCGAGGTCTTTGTGCAGCAGCAATTGTGCGACTAAATATTTGAGCGCTTGCGAATCGGGATTGTTGTCGGCATCGTAGATAGAGATGATTTCGCCTTTTGCCTGTTTGATGCCGAGATTGAGCGCGCGCGATTTTCCTTTTCCGCCTTCGCCTTTGGGTACATCGTACAACTCCACGCGTTTGTCCTGCGCGGCAAAACGATTGATGATTTCTTTGGTTTCGTCGGTAGAGCCGTCGTTAATGACGATGATCTGAAGTTTATCTTTCGGATACTCCAGATTCAACATGGATTGAATCGTTCCGCCGATCACTTTGGCTTCGTTGTGTGCGGGAATCAAAATGGTGCAAGAAGGAAAATCGAATTGCTGCTCATCGACGTTCTGTTTTTCTTTCATCGCTTTGACATAGTTGATATAGCCGAAGACCGTCAACAAAAATTGATATCCGATGGTGAACCAAATCAGAATAATCGCGACGACAAAGAGGAAACTTAAATCGACTTCAAAAACACTCATGGATTTGCCTTTCTATGCACGGAAGCGCGGCGAACAACTCGGAGACTGAAATACATCAGCAAGAGCATCGATACAGCGACTGCGCTGAATAATGCAATGGCTGTGGTGGACCAAAAGCTTGTCACATTCACACCGTATGCAAACCGGTCGCCCGTGGTAATAATAGCAGTGTGCGATCCTTCCGGAAGAAAGACGCTGAAACAATCGTTGCCTTTCATTGCCGTAAAGGGAATCGGCTGTCCATCCACTAACACGGCGGTCGGCATATTGCTCAGCGAGATCAGCATTCTGCCGACAGACTCGTACGAAAGTGAAATATCCCGCAATCCGTATGAAGCATTGGTAATATTGCCGGAGGTGGACATGATACGCGTTTGCAATTCATGTGCGGAGAAGGAACTTGAGGATTGCGGCGAAATGGAAATTTGATGTTCGCCTGCGGGAATGAAGTACCGATTATCCCGAAACGGCGGCAGCGGTGCTCCGTCTAAAATAATTTCTGTTATCTCTTTTGGCAGCCGGAGGACAAACGACTGAGGTGAGTTCGTCGATATTTTTCCATTTGCTTCTGCGTACTGCACGTTGCTTGCAAGAGCGTTTGCAAAAAATGTCAAATCCTGCGGATTGACGCTTGCTTCGGAATAAACCGTAAGCCGTGGGATGCTGATGCCTGCAGCTTTGATGAGATGATAACTTTCCGTTCCTGTTTGCAATAAAGTCGGAAAGGGTGTAACAGCTTTATCATCCCGGAATCGAAGGATATTGAGGTCGAGCATGAGTTTAGAAGAATCGATGAGCGTGCTGTATTGTTTGCGCATTTGTGCATAACGGTACGGGTCGCTGGACCAGCGCGACTGCGGATCTTCAACTTGCAGGATGAAACCATATTTTTTCTGGAGATCCAAAACGGAGTGCATATCGATACCGTATTGCTCGCGCAGTTCCGGCGAGCCGAAATTATCCAATGCGGTCACAATAATTTCGAAGCCGGGTTTCTTCGACGCGATGGAATAAAATGTCTTGAGCAATTCGTCATAGATGCTCGCTAATTTTTGGACACGGTAATTAACGATTGTCTCTTTCACAGCGGGATTCCGTTTCCAGAACGACGGCGACAGCGAATCGAACGCTGCCTTCAAATCGATGCCGTACTTTTGTTTGAGTTCTGCACGTGCCGTCGGATGGCCCGGCGTAAAAAGATTGGGTTGTTCAAAGCCGCGTCCGGATTCGAAATATAATTCCGCCAAGCTCACGCCGTCCCAATCGTACGATTCAAGAAACGCCGTGAAAATGCTGTCCATCTTTTTAACGCATTGTGTGTCGGTCAATGCAACCGTATAGCGCCACGATGCCCGCACATCTTCGCCATTGATATTTTTTTCTCGCCACTCCGGATGATTATTCCAGAACATCTGGCTGATTTGTGGCGGCTCCAGCCAAGCATACACAAGAATGCCGTTGGCGTGCGCCAGCCGGATCAACCTTGCATAATCGTACGTGTATTTCGGATATTGATGCCATCCGGCAACGTGTACCACGCGAATGCCGTTGTTCACCCACGAGCGTACTAAATTTTCAATGCTGTATGTATGCCGGAATCCCGGATCGAAATAAAATTCCAATTGTTCCTGTCGGACGATGGGCCGCAATTGAAAATACCGGCGGACGTATTCCATGAGATACGGATACTGCGAATAGCCGAGCTGCGAATGCGGGTCGAAACGGGAATTGAAAAATAAAATTTTCCCATTCCCATAGCGTTTGCCTACCACCAAGGGCGCTTCCGTTGCAGCATCGACGCAAAAAACTTTATCGATATTGTCGGCATCGAATTTTGTTACTAATTCGGCGTAACGCCACGAGATATGTTCTTCCGGAAATATTTCATCTTTAATCACGCGGACATTTAAACGCGACTTTGCGAACGAAAAATCGAATTCTTCTGCGAGATCGGTTTTTGTGTCCAGAATAATATTGCCGCCGTTGGAGACCCATTGCGTGATGGCAGTAACAGCTTCTTTGGGAAGCGAATCTGCAATCGCGGCAGGAACGATCAGTAAATTATGATTTGCATCCAGATGCAGCGGTTGTCCGAGAAATGCCGTATCGACTTGAATGTTGAGACTGCGGAACACCGATGCGAACGACGCTTGATCGTTAAACAGCGCGCCGCGAGCATAATGATTCCAAAGAATCATGACTTTGGCTTGTTTCCAATTTTCATCCTTCGCGAAAAGATTATCGAAGAGGTGTGCAACCTGTGCAACAAGTTTTTCCACAAAGGTGGGCTCGTGTTCACGGAATTCTATCGGTTCGGCTTTGTAAAATTCTCCAGGCGCTAATGTAATTTTTTTCGTGATGGTACCGAGCAAGCGCTTCTCCGAAATATTTCGGTACCGCACTTCGCCTGTTTTATCATAATACGCTTCCAATAAATATTGATCTTTGAACGTCATCGTATATTCTTGCGATCCGGAAAGAATGATGCGGTCTTTTGTCCGGACCCAATGCGTTTGTTCGCGCATATCCAAAAATGTGTACCCGAGGCCTTCAATGCCATCCACTAATTGCTTGAGCAGATCGAGATCGAGGAAGGCATGAAAAAATGCCGTTGCAATTCCATCGCGCACATATAAATGTGCTTTTGCATTTTGAATCAGTTGTTCGACAGCTTGCTCGCCGACTTGTTTATCCGGACTGAGCGGGACATACCCAAGATTTTCCGGATAAATTGTTTGTCCAAAAATATCTTTATTGATGATGTACGGAAAATACTGGCTAAAATCCGCATCTTCCAATGCAAGCCGCTGTTCGCAGGCAGTGCTAAAATATTTCGCGATCGTTTTATAGAGAGTAAAGGAAGCGGTGTAGTGCGGCGTTTCCCAAACCAGCGGGTACAATCCGTTTTTCATGAACTCTTGAATGCCCATCTCGATTTTGCGCGAATCCTCTTCTTCGGTTTCGCCTTTAATCGGGCCATTGGTTTCGTCATCCCAGAATTCAAAATCTGTTGCCGTAACGCCGCGGTATTGATGCGTTACGCCGTGCATGACAATTGTGCCGCCATTGCGTACCATATATTGTAACGCATCGACGAGATCAGGTTTGTCGGAAAGACTGACACGAATACCTTCGCCCGGATCGACGAAAAACGGAATTACGCCGACCATAAATGGAATGTCGCGGCTGGAAAGAATGTCGGCGATCTCACGCAGTTTATCAGGGTTATCAAACACCGACACGTCTTCGATGCGAATCATCGCGCGGTGTGAAATTTCATGTTCTTCTTTTAAGATGTCATGCAAAATATCGGAAAAATAAATGTAGTGATCTCCGGGAATAGCATAGGCGAATGGAGAATCGGCAAAATAGATAAGATTTTTTGCAGAGATGGCGTAAGGTGATTCGCGGTGTTTGGTTGAAGAATGCGCCGTTGCCATCACCGAAACAAGTTTGGAATTGTTGATCTTGATGATTCCGAGCCTCGGCTCGCCTTTGGTCAGCGTGGTAGTGTTGATGCGAACTTGGTCGAATCCCGTCGTGGTATCGATTCCCGAAACTGAAAATCCGAACTTGCTTTTCAAGTCATAATGTTTGCTAAAATCTTCCATGCCGGTGCTGAGCCAGATAACCGGTTTGCTTGTCTTATAAACATCGTCTAAAAATTTCGTCGGAACGACATTATGAACCGTATAGCCGATATAAAATGTGTAATCGTAGTTATTCAATTCGCCGGGTTTGTATTCTGCAACGCCCTTCAATACGGATGTTGTGGAAAAATGTCCCATTAAGTTGACAAGCTGTCGGCCGTCCCCCATGGCGAAATTTTTCAGACTCGACGTGCCTTCTACCACGATCAATATTTTCTTTACCGGATAATGCTGTTGCTCTTGAGCAAAGGAGGAAGAAATCAGAGTGCCGAAGAGAAAACTAAAAAATAACGTGCGCAATATTTTCATCATAAAAGTCTCAATGTTGCGGTTGTATTTTGATACAATCGCCATAAAAAAAGCCCGTGTGGCTTTTTCTTCGCTGAACCAATGCGGGCATGATCAAGGTAAGGGATTATTAAAGATGAAGCAATATTGCCTGAATTAAATGTCTGTAATTCATCTTGAAAACCATGGCAGTCGATAGAATATTTCTGTATCATTACTCCAAGAGGCGACCATGAATATTGGGCAGTAAAATGAATGAACAAGGAAAAATCTTTATCGGCTTTGTTGCCGCAACGATACTTTTTACTTTTTTATTTTTATTCGCTATGCAAGAAACGGTTGATACCATCTATGTGAACGGGCGCTTTTACACGATGAATGAACAACATTCTGTTGTGGAAGCGATGGCAGTCAAAGAAGGACGCATTGTTGGACTTGGCACGCGGGACTATGTGCAGCGAAAATTTTCAGCAGCGCACATAATCGATCTTGGCGGGAAAACGGTTATGCCGGGATTTATCGATGCGCATTGCCATTTGCTGGGATTAGGGTTGAACAAACTGACTGTCGATCTTTCTGATACAAAGAGCGAACAAGATGCGGCGCAGCGGGTCGCAAAACGCGTCGCAGCATCGACTGCCAACGAATGGATTCGCGGCAGCGGTTGGGACCAAAACGCTTGGCAGAAAAAAGATTTTCCTACGAAACGTTCTCTCGATCAAATTAGTGTCAACAATCCTGTCTTTTTATTGCGGGTCGATGGACATGCGTGCTGGGTAAATTCCAAGGCAATGGAACTTGCCCGCCGCAGCGGGCTTGCCGACATCGCCAAACATGTTGCTGATCCAGACGGCGGAAAAATTGTACGCGATGCTCACGGCGAGCCAACCGGTGTCTTCATCGATGCGGCGATGGATTTGATTTATAAAATAATTCCCGATCCATCGGAAGCAGAAATGCGGGAGGCGATTCATTATGCAACGGATGAATGCCTTTCATACGGATTGACTTCGGTGCAGGAGATGGAAGCCGATCTTCATCAGATCGAATTGTATAAAAAAATGATTCAAGAAAATAATTTTCCGCTGCGTGTCTATTCTTGTGTAGATGGTCCGAATGATTTATGGGAAGAACTGAAACACACAGGCGCATTAATCGGATACGGCGATCATCACTTGACGGTGAGCGCCATGAAATTGTATGTGGATGGCGCGCTCGGTTCCCGCGGCGCAGCGCTCATCGAACCATATTCCGACGATCCCACCAATCGCGGCACAACGATTATTTCCAACGATCATTTACAATCTATTGTGGATGAATGTTTGGATCACGATTTTCAAGTTTGCACTCATGCCATCGGTGATCGCGCTAATTACATGATTTTGAATGCGTATGCTTCCTCGCTTCAAAAACATTCCAAAGCGGACAGACGATTGCGCGTGGAACATGCGCAGGTGATTGCACCGGAAGATATTCCACGTTTTAAGCAGCTCGGTGTCATTCCCAGTATGCAGCCGACACATTGCACAGCGGATATGCGCTGGGCGGAAGCGCGATTAGGACACGGACGTGTTCAAGGTGCGTATGCATGGCGTTCGCTGCTCAAAACCGGTGTTATCATTGCCGGTGGTTCTGATTTTCCTGTCGAAAGTCCGAATCCGTTGCTCGGCATTTATGCAGCATGCACACGACAAGATGTGAACGGCATTCCGCGTACTGCGAAAGACGTTGCATCCGCTTATAGCGGATTCCAGCTTTCGTCGGATGGAATTGCGGACTCCTCAGACTTCAACGGAGGATGGTACCCTGCACAACGAATGACGCGCGAAGAAGCAGTCAAAGCATTTACCGTGTGGGCGGCATACGCAGCGTTTGAAGAAAATTTAAAAGGAAGTCTGGAAGCGGGAAAACTCGCAGATTTTGTTGTGCTCTCGGACGATATTTTTCAAGTGCCGGTGCAGAACATTCCAAATATCAAAGTGGAAAAAACGTATATTGGTGGCCGGCTTGTGTTTCCACATTGACATTTGATGTGATGGACCAACTTGTATTTGCTCTGAAAAATTTGTAGGTTTCTCATAATTACAGTATTTTTTCACCACAGAAAATAACATGCCGTATAAAGTTTTAGTTGCAGACGACGATGAAGGACAACGCAAATCCCATGGGTTTGCGCTGGAAGTTGCAACCGCGATTCTCGAAGATGAAATCACCATTACAGAAACTGCTACCAGCGGTGAAACTTGGGAAAAGATCAAATCGCAACAGTTCGATTTAATTATTCTCGATAACGATTTTAAAGATACGCATCTTAAAGGCCATTTGCCGGGCATCGCTCTGCTGCAGCTTTCCAAGAAGGAAGGTACGAACCGCGATACGCCGACATTCTTTTGCAGCGCCGATGCATACGATACGTTGAAAGCGATGGTGGAAAAATTCGGAGGATTCTATCTGCCAAAAGTCGGGTACGATATTGAAAAAGTTGCACAACTCTTTTCCGATAAAATGAAAAAGAAGAAAAAATAGTGCGGCTCATGATAGAAATTTTTTAGGGTCGCTGCGGGCGACCTTTTTTGTTAGTAGAAAAAATATGCTATTTGCTTCCAAGAAGGAACGTATTAATTTTCGTGCCCATACGATTGAAGGCGCATTGTACATCGGCACCAATTCTTTGCTTTCGCCGCAGACCATGTTTCCTGCGCTTGTCTATCGGTTGGGCGGCAATGACCTTGCCGTGGGCGCGATTCCTGTTGTTGTATATCTTTCCTATTTTTTGCCGCAGGTTTTTAGCGCCAATGCCGTTGTTCAAACGCCGTTTCGCAAACCGTTTGTGATCAAATGGGGATTCGCACAACGGATGCAAATTCTATTGCTGGCAATTGCTGTTGGTGTCCTCGGAAATTTTTTTCCATCGTTAGCATTGTGTTGTGTGTTTGTCATCTATAGTATGAGTCAAGCGACGTCGGGATCGGTGTCGCCGCGCTGGGCAGATTTTGTTGCGAAGACGATCAGTCCGAATAATCGCGGTAAGCTGTTGGGCCTTCGAACTTCGTTGGGCGCTTTGCTTGGCCTGATCAACGGATTTATCCTCGCTGCATGTTTTGCATATATTCCATTCCCCGGCAGTTATGCGTCCGCATTTGGCCTTGCGTTTTTGTTTCAAATGGGTTCTCTTGTTGCACAGCGCCGCGTTATCGAAGATCGGCCCTCGCGCGTTACAACGCCGGCACCTATGAAGAAATTAATCACGCATGTCAAATCCATTATCAAATCCAATCACACTTATCGCAAATTTTTGTTTGCATCGACATTGCTTACCGTAAGTCTTATTTCGGTTGCGTTCTTCACCGTTGCGGCATTAAAAAAATTTTCGCTGAACGAATCGTACGTCGGTATATTCACTATTATCACGTTCACGGCGCAGATTGTCAGCGGCGCAGTTTTGGGATGGCTTTCCGATAAGCGCGGCAATAAAATTGCGCTGTTGATTTGTGCAGGCAGTTTGTTCACCGCAACGTTACTTGCGTTGTTCGCTTCGCACTTGTGGATGTACTATTTTGTTTTTGTTTTGATGGGAATAGATATTGGCGCGGAAACAATGTTACGATACAATTTTGCTGTGGATTGCTCGCCCGAAGATGAACGTGCTATGTATGTGGGATTGATGAATGCGTGGTTTGCACCGTTTTATCTTTGCAATATTCTTGCCGGTTGGTTCAGCAATCATTATGGGTACAGCGCTGTTTTTGCTATCGCTCTTATTGCCAGTGCATGCGGGCTGATATTGTTGTGGAAAACACCGGAACCGCGTAAAAGAAGAACCACGGTTGCTATCTAAACATCATTCTTCTTTATTTTTTTTGTTGAAGATATTGCAACGCCATCGCTACCGTTGTTGCCCACGAAAGCACTTTGAACTCTCCTTTGAATAACGCGCTTTGCAATTCGCCTACGTTCATCGTAACGATTTCTTGTTCTTCCAAATCATCTCGAATAGGATTGCACACGCGTTTTGCACTACGTGCGAAAAATATATGCGCTGTGCCGCAGCCATGGTTCCCATCCACGGGGTACCTGCCGAAGGAAATCCATTCTGCTGCTTCACAGCCGAGTTCTTCTCGCACTTCGCGTTTTGCACAAGCGAGCGGATCTTCGCCGAATTCGAGGTAACCGCCGACAGGAGCGAGCGAAATTCCCTCGACAGCATATTTCGTTTGTCGGAAGATGAGGAACGTACCGTCTTCTTGTTGCACCAGCACATTCACAAAATCCGGCGAGATGACCCACGGCCATTGATCGAGAATGTTGCCGTCCGGTAGTTGAATGGTGTGGTTTTCAACTTGCAGCCATTTGCTGTGATCTAATGCGAGCGTGCGCGAAAGAGTTTTCCAAAGTTTCATGGGTTTTCATCATTCAAAAAAAATATTCTCTTTGTTTCTCCACAACGAAGGAACGAATGGCGTGCGCCTATCGTCTTTGTTTTGTAGGTGATCGATCGCGCGAAAAACAATTACGTGTCAATAATAAAAAAGGAATGACTGGAATTCAAGAGTTTAGTATCATCTTTTAAGGAATGCGGCATTGCACATCGTAAAGCATTTCATTATTTTAAATGAGCTACGTGAAATAAACATCTAAAACGTATTGTACCGGTGTCAACTTAATTTTTTTTGGAAGGAAACATTATGCGTCATCTGTTGTTGTTCTTAGGAATTGTTTTCAGTTTCGTATTTGTATCTGTTGCGCAGGAAATTGCGCCCGTGCACAAGCATCCGGTGTTCGATGCCAAGCGTGATGCGGCAAAGGATATTCAAAATGCACTTGTTCTTGCAAAGCAAACGAACAAACGTGTGTTGTTGGATGTCGGCGGCAATTGGTGCGTTTGGTGCCATTTGTTGGATTCATTGTTTGTCGCGAATCGAGATCTGGATGAATATTTATTTCAACATTACGTTGTGGTCAAAATCAACGTAAGCCCGGAAAATAAAAATGAAAATGTGCTCGCGAACTATCCGAAAATAAAAGGATATCCGCATTTGTTTGTTTTGGATGAGAACGGAAAAGTGTTGAAATCGCAAGATACCGGTGTGTTGGAAAATAAAAAAGGAAAACCGAAAGGGCACGATAAAGACAAAGTTTTTGCGTTTTTAAAAAAATGGGCAAAAGAGTAATAGTATTTCATCGCCCAAATTATTTTTCTCTACGATACTGAACATGCTATGACCGCCGTCGATCAACACCGAATGGTGCAAGAAATCAAATCCCGCTATATGAAATTGAATGCGCAAGAGCGTAAGCAATTCGACATGATTGCCAAGCGCGACAGGGATGATGAAGATTTAGATTCCTTTTCGTTGGCGCAATTAAGACAGATGCACACAAAATATTTTCCCAAACTGTCCAAACAAGATTTGGACGATGCTTGGAAAAAACTTACCGGCAATCATTCCTGATAAGTTCTTGTGTCATCCTGTATTATGGAATCTATGTCGGAGAGAAATGGCTGCCTTGGGAAGACAAAGTATTCAAAGAAGTGTTTTTTTCGCTCAAGGGAAGCGTAGCGTGAGTGATCTTCCGTTCCATGGATATTTTACGATTTTCGGTGGCAAGTATTGACATTTGAGCGAAAACCCCTATATTTCCAGCATAAATCTTATTGTATTGGGCTTATTAAACAACTAAATTATACACTAACTTAACGAGGGAACATTATGGGAAAAGCATTAACGAAAAGCCAGATTGCCGCACATATTGCAAGCAAGTTCGAGCTGAAGAAAAAAACTTCTGTGGAAATTCTTGAAGAGATCGCAAACCTTGCGTATCGCGAAGCCAAGAATTCTTTCACATTGCCCGGCATCGGCAAACTTGTGTTGGTCGATCGGAAAGCGCGCATTGGGCGCAATCCGGCAACCGGTGCACAGATTGAAATTCCCGCGAAGACGGTTGTCAAGTTTCGCGTCGCCAAAGCTGCCAAAGAAGCAATTCTTCAGCAGAAGTAGTATGGATTTTTTTCTTAACGGAAAAGCGCCGGAAGTTTTCTTTTCGGCGCTTTTTTATTGAACGCCTTTTCTATTCACCACTGCACTTCTGTTCTCATCGCCATGGAATTGAGAAGACCGATAATTTATGAATGATGAATATCCACGCATCGGTAAAACACTCTATCTAAATATTATCTGGCATCAACATCAGCCGCTATATCTCGATCCCGCTTCCGATCAATTGCAAGGCCCGTGGGTGCGGACCCACGGCACGAAGGATTATTACGATATGGCGGCGATATTGCAGGAATATCCTGATGTTCATTTCGCAGTAAACCTCACGACATCGCTTTTATTGCAACTGCAAACGTATTACGTCGATCGTCTTGCGCCGTTTGTCGATCTGAAACGTACGCGTGTCGATTCCAAAAAATATTTTGCCGCTTGTGCAGGAAAAACAGATCCATGGATTGATCTTGCCTTAAAGCCGACGAAGACCTTTGATAAACAGGATTTAAAATTTTTATTAGAAAACGTTTGGAATGCGTTCGGCATAAGCGCCGTTGCCATGGAACGTTTCCCTGATTACAAACGACTGCAAACCAATTATCGCCAAAAGGGAAAAAGCGGATTATCGGAACAAGATTTGCGCGAAATCAAATTCTGGTTTTATCTTGCCAACTTCGATCCTGATTTTCTTGAAAAAAAACAAATACTTGCCACAGGAACAACCATTGACATGACGGATTTGATCCGTCGTGGCAATGATGGCACCTATATGTTGCGAAAATCAATTACAGAAGATGATTGTAATCGTATCATTGCAGAAACATATAAAATTCTGTCTGCCATCGTTCCCGTCCACAAAAAATTGATGTTTCATTCCAAAACGGGAAAAGGGCAAATCGAAATTTTGACCACGCCGTATTATCATCCCATTTTACCATTGTTGTACGATTCCAATATTGCCCAGCGCTGCCAGCCGACCGATCCGTTACCTTCGCGGTATCGATATCCTGTTGATGCCGGCGCTCAGGTTGCAAAAGCGGTTGTGGCCTATCAAGAATATTTCGGCATGAAGCCCGCGGGAATGTGGCCGGGTGAAGGTTCTGTTGCCCATGAAATAATTTCTGTATTTGCAAAACAAGGAATTCGATGGATTGCTACCGACCAGAAAATTTTAGAACGTTCGCATCCGGATGGTTACCCGTGTTATTATCCGTACGTTATTCATCCTCAAAATGATAAAAGCAAATCTGTTGTGATGGTATTTCGGGAAACGGAGCTTTCGGATAAAATCGGATTTGTGTATAAGAACTACCAAGGCGAAGAAGCGGCAGAGGATTTTATTCAAAGTGTGCTGCGTTATGTTCCGAAGGACGATGAACCGGATCGATTGTTGACGGTGATTCTCGACGGCGAAAATGCATGGGAATGGTATCGATATGATAACGATGGCAAAACTTTTCAACGTGCGTTGTACCGGAAATTATCGAAATTATTTACAACACGCCAAATTGTGACCACCACGGTGACGGAATATTTGGATGGAAACAAGTTGCGCAATATCCCTGCCCATCCGTTAAAAGAACTGCCGCAAATTGAATGGCTCTGGCCCGGTTCGTGGATCAATGCCAATTACGATACGTGGATTGGCGATACGGAAGAAAACAAAGCGTGGGAATATTTGCTGATGGCCCGCCGCGATCTGGAACACTCCGGTTTGCCGCAGC
The DNA here is from genome assembly GCA_035541775.1 of Bacteroidota bacterium. Classification (GTDB taxonomy): domain Bacteria; phylum Bacteroidota; class Ignavibacteria; order UBA10030; family UBA10030; genus DATKMP01. Next base: position 13,835 of record DATKMP010000093.1, read on the forward strand.
CCGATCCGAAAAAAAAGGCATCGCGTGCGGGAACCAAAGCGTGGTACACATATCGTGCGTGGGAATCGATGTATGCGGCGGAAGGATCGGATTGGTTTTGGTGGTACGGAACGGATCAGAATGCGCCTTCCGGCGAAAAACCGTTCGACCTTGCTTATATCACCCATTTGAGAAATATGTACGCGTTTGCAAAACTTGCCGGCGGTAAAATGCCGGAACGAACGTTCGAACCCATTGCGCAAATTTCATCAAAAGAAGTTGTCCATGTTGCGCAAGGAACGATGGCGCAAAGCAGCGAAGAATTAGTAACGGTTGTCTTTCAATGTGATGCCGGCGATATTTATGTGCGGACATCGTTGTACATCGTTGGCAATCATGAATTGTTGGGAAAATGGGTTCCGAATAAAATAAAAATGTACAATGACGGCACACATGGCGATGCGATAGCAAACGATAATGTTTGGACCGTCGAACTGCAATTTCCGGCCAACACAGAACTCGCATATAAATTTACCAACAGCGGAGCAGAAGGAAGTTGGATTCCCGGTGAGGAGTTCGCCTGGGCAGCACGTAAGGTCACGGTCAAGCCCACAGACCATGGGAAAATGGTTTTGTTAAATCGATTTGGAAAATTCTGAATGCAAGCATTGACGCGATTGAGTATGGTTGGATGTGTGATCGTATTTTTCCTTGGGTGTATCAAAGAACACCCCCATGCGAATTGGGTGCGCGGAGCAGTTATTGAGCAGATCGATCTTCGTTCATATCCGTATGCAAAAACGTTTACAGAATTTGCTGCGTGCCTTCCGGAATTGAAAGCACACGGTATCACAGCTGTCGATTTGATGCCGATTTATTCTATCGGCGAATTTAATCGCAGCAGCGCGGCAGGCACTCTCACTTCGATACGAGATTATTACGACGTGAATAATGAGTTCGGCACATTATCGGATTTCCAATTGCTCGTTCGCACGGCGCACAGGTATAACATAAAAATTCTTGTCGATTTTGTTGCTGCCTACACTTCGTGGGATTGCAACATCTTGATGGAGCATCCTGATTGGTATATTCGCAACGACGACGACTATATTATTTCGCCAAAAGCAGAACGGACCGATGTTGCCGCATTGAACTTACATCATCACGAAGCAAAAAAATATGTGATTGCTGCGATGGAATACTGGCTCACGTCGGCAGATATTGACGGCTATCGCTGTATCGATGCGCGAATGGTGCCGAAAAAATTCTGGGAAATTGCTCGGGCGCAGCTTGAACAGATCAAGCCCGTTATGCTTGTGTCGGATTCAACCATGTTCTCTTGCGTTGCATTTGATACGGTGCTTTCGGGAAAGTGAAAAAAGGATTTGAAGGATGAAAACTTTTACGGAATATCTCTGGTTCAATACAAAAAAGCAGCGTGAGTATATCAACATGACATCCCAAGTGGAAAATATTCTTGCCAAAAGCAACATCAAGGAAGGAATGATTCTCGTGTCTGCAATGCACATCACGGCGGGTGTGTATGTGAATGATGCTGAATCCGGTTTGATCCACGATATTGACGAATGGTTGGAAACGCTTGCTCCGTTCCAATCCGATTATCATCATCATCGGACCGGAGAAACCAACGGCGATGCGCATTTGAAAAGTTTGCTGGTGCATCACGAAGTGGTTGTTCCGGTAACAGACGGCAAATTGGATTTCGGTCCATGGCAGCAAATTTATTACGCCGAGTTCGACGGGCAGCGAAGAAAACGCGTGATTGTCAAAGCGATGGGCGAATAAAAAGATCTATGGCGTCCAAACCGTTTAAAAAAATATCGCACGTTATAGAATTTGTTCTGTTTCTGTCGCTCGGATCCATTGTTCGATTGTTTCCGCGCCGGTATTTGCCACGCATTGCGAAGAAATTGGTAAAACATCTGCGTTGGCTGTTGATGCCTCGCTGGCGTGTGGCAATGCGCAATTTGCAGAATGCTTTTCCTGAAAAAGATTTGAGTGAACTTCGCATGATTGCATCGCAATCCTTCGAAAGTATTGCAACCGCATTTTTAGAATTTATGTGGCTTCCCAATTTTACGCAAACGGCTCTTTGCGAGACAGTAGTAATCGAAAATCCCGAACTTTTGATTGACGCCGTGAAAAAAGGAAAGGGATTGATTTTGATGTCGGCGCATTTTGGCAATTGGGAAATTGGAGCGCAACGGACAGCAGTGCAACTGAGCGTGCCGTTCTATATCATCGTCAAAGGCCAGGCAAACGGTTTTGTTGACCGTGTTATCAACCAGTGGCGTGAACAATTTGGCGCGCACACCGTACCGATG
>DATKMP010000094.1:0-3549 GCA_035541775.1 Bacteroidota bacterium
ATGAAAACATTTTATTTTGTCGAAATAAAAAAATCAATGGTGTTTATCAAAGTGAGCACAAATAGATGAAGACGAAAAATATGAACGCATCCGAACCAGCATTTTCACAAGTCCCTGCCAAACAAATAAAAGATGGAGTTACCCGAAGCTTGGTCTATACCGGCAATCTTATGATGGCGATTCTTGATTTTTCAAACGGCCCGTGGAACGAACCCGATCCCTTTCATTCGCATCCGCACGAACAAATAAGTTACGTAGCCGAAGGTGAAATTATATTCTACTGCGAAGGATATTCGGAACGGCATCTGAAACAGGGAGATGTGTTTGCCGTACCGTCCGGAAAGAAACATACTATTAAACTACTAACACCATCAGCGCGATTGGTCGATACGTTTACTCCAATCAGAGAAGATTTCCTGTAAAAAATATTTTCTCGTATTATCAGCACGAACGATGGCCGTCAATCTCATTGAAATCGATTTGATAGCGTTCATTGTTGGAAAGCGTTATATTCACTCCCAGCGCAGACCACGTTGGAGTAATATCCATGATCTCGATTTTTTTAATTGGAGATAACTCTTTCTCCGTCCATTCGCTGTCATCCATTTTATGAAGCATTACCGTAATCATCAATTCCATTGCCGGATTTTTTGCGGTCCTCTTTTTATACGCAAACAACACGGTACTTTCTTCCGCTTCCGCATTTCTTCCGCTGTGTACACGGGCATCGATCGAATCCCATCCATGGTAGGCAATCAACGCGAGCTTTCTTCCGGGAATCGATGCTGTGATTCCTTTCTTCTTTTTATCTTCAAATCGTTTGAGGACGGCTTTTTGATTCTTCGGATGCGGCAAACCAAAATGTCCCAACGTTAATTCATGTTCGAACGCCATGCGCGAACGGTCGATGCGGATGACACCGCCGGGAATAATAATTTCCGCAAGATCGATAATGTATCCGACGCCGTTATTGGGCGGCTTGCGCATAATCGCCTGACGGTAGATGACATTCTTTCGCACACCGTTATACAGCATGCTTTCCGAAGTGGTATAAATCTGATTTTTCTCCGCGCTATTCGTAACGGTTTTTCCGGTGAGATAAAAATTAATATCGTCGCCGCGCACATCGCGAGGATCCAGGCTGCGGAAGCTGTATTCCATCGCTGTTCCGCCCTGCGGATCATGATCTTCCCACGGAAAATGCGTGCTGTAACAAAGTTTGGAATAATTCTGATCGTTGTAGTACACTTTCCCCGGAATAATTTCCGATGTACCGGTTTTGCCATGGTTAACCAGAACTAATCCCGGTTTGTCGAGAACCGTCACAGCAGATTTTTTTCCAAGCTCTTTCCACATGCCGTCGTTTTCTTTTGCCGTCCAGAACGGAGAATCATCCGGTAGCGCAAGGCAAATAAACGGCAGGAACATCAAAAACGGACTGCCCGCACAGCTGTAATTTTGCAACACAAATTCACGGTGTCCGTAAAATCCGAGGCTCGGAATTTCGTTGTCAAAAAATTCTTCCCGCGTCACAAACTGAAGAAGCGATCCGGAACACAATCTTCTTGCCCAGCCCGGATCCAGCGGCGATGTTCCTTTCAACATAAATGAAACCGGAAATCCTCCCGAAATCCATGTCCGGTAACATATACTTCTCGCCCACATATTGATGGAGCCGTCGCGGGCAAAAAAGTTCGTGTACGTTTTCATCAATTCTTTTGCCGAACGCTCGATTGTCTTTGCGATTTCAGGATAATACTTATCGCCGAAGGCGCGATTCCAGATCGTCAGATACACGATGAACAAACTGATGGTGTAATAATTGTACGTTTGTTCCAAATACCAACCGTTGCCCGAGTGATACGAAGTGACCCAGAGCAGATGGCTCTTCAGCAGTTCGTCATCAATTTCGTATCCGTATTTTTTTAAAAAGGAAAGCGTGACAATATTAAAGATGCGCCAGTTGTTCTGCGTTGTCCGGTGATGCGCCCACTTTGAAATACACACAGCCATTTCATCTTTCTGCTGCTGCGTATAAGAATCCCAGATTGTATCCGGCATCAGAAGCAGTGTTTTAAAGAGTCCACCGAATTCGCATGTGAACTGATACGTAGAATCCGGCAATGTTTCCGGCAAAGGAATAGAATTAGGATGTCCCGGGGTGAATGCATTATAAATGTGCTTGCTGTAATATTCGCGAAGCTTGATTCCTTTAATGGTCACTTCGGGATCATTATGAATCAGCGGTCCGGCAAGTGTAAACGTTCGTTCCAGCGCTTCAAATTCTGCGGAACGGTACCGCCAATCCGGAGCATTGGGCTGAGGATAGGTTTTTCCAGGAACGATCGGAAACGATATGGGAGAATCGATTGAATCGATATGCGTGAATGCTTTTTCCAATAAAAATGTTGCACATTCGACATAATGCTTTTTTGTCATGCCGGTAAACGGACTTCGTTTAAAATCCGGATTCCGGACTTCAAAAGCCTTTTTCATTCTTAGTATCCTTAAAATTTTTTCGTACGTAATAAATGTAAAGTGATTTATCTGAAAGTCCAAACTATATCGTCAATTTTTCTAATTTACATTAACGATCTTGGCCCAGTAATTTACATACATAACGTACTAATTCGGAAGGAGTTTCCAGACATTGCCGTTGTTCTTATGGAGAAAAAAAGGCGTGCCCCAGCACGCCTTCTTGCAAATCATGTTATAATATGAAATTCTGATTTATAATCCCGCCTGCACACCGACGGAGTATGTTCTTCCCGGCATCGGATACCCGTAGATGGTTTGGTGGGATTCATTGAATAAATTTTGGCTGCCGAGAGAAACCGTAATGTTCTTATACACTTGTGCAGCAATGCGCGCCTCGGCATTGGTATAATCGGGAAGTTGTTTTAACGCATAAACATTCGAATCCCATCCGTATAATGTGTTCACATATTGCACGCCGGCAGAAATGGATACAAATTGCCAGTGATATTCTCCGCCTGCATACACTTTATGTTTTGGAACAGATTGCGAAACATCCGGTTTATCGTTGTATGTATAACTCGTACTGAATTTTACATTTTCGAATGGAAGCACTTGCGCAGATACTTCCACGCCGCTGCGATGAAAACCGCCGGTATTGAATGCTTTCATCATATACCACGCATCGTTAATTGTATTATCGGCATCGATGATGAATCCGGCAACATCGATACTTGCAACCTGCGCGAACAAATGCGAGAAGCCGATTTCATAGTTCCAGAGTTTCTCCGGCTGCAATGTTCCGTTTAAGGAAGAAAGCTGATACAATTCAAAAATTTGCGGCGCACGGTACCCGCGTGCAACCGATGCACGGGCATTTGTTTCGTCATCAAATTTATATGTTACACCTGCTTGCGGAACAGCGAGATCGCCGAAATAGCTGTTGTGCACATACCGGATACCGGCATTTGCCAGCAACCGATCAAAAAATAATTCCTGTGTGCTGACATATCCTGCATAATCTTCGATGGAATGATTGCCGAAATCCGCAAACACATTTTTTCCGGTACCGCC
>DATKMP010000095.1:0-4933 GCA_035541775.1 Bacteroidota bacterium
GTGTGCAGATGAAACACTGGCCATTCTTGTTTTACCAATCGAAATATGCCGACCGTATGACCATCGGAAAAAAAGAAATTATCGATACCGCGCACTACGAATCCCTGCGCCGATTTTATCGCGATTGGTACCGCCCGGAACTCATGGCGGTGATTGCTGTCGGCGATTTTGATAAAACCAAAATCTTCGATCTTATCAAAGAAGATTTTGCGCCGTTGACGAATCGCCGTCCGGCGCGCGCGCGGTTGAATTACAAACTGCCGGATCATTCCGAGACGCTTGTTTCCGTTGCGACGGATAAAGAATTGCCGCGTTCGACGGTGAGTATATTTTTTAAACGAGACGAAGACCAAGAAAAAACTGTCCGCGATTATCGCCGTACCATGATTTATGCGTTGTACGATCAAATGTTGAACCAGCGGCTTTCTGAGCGGTTACAAAAATCGAATCCGCCGTTTATCAATGCCGGTACAGGCAATGAACGATTTATCGGCGGAAAGCAGGCCTATTCACTTTACGCACTCGTCAAAGACGATAGTATTCTTTCGGGATTGAACGCGCTTGTTGCAGAAGCGTTTCGCGTGAAGCAATATGGATTTACGCAGACGGAATTGGACCGCACAAAAAAAGAAATGCTGCGATGGATGGAAACGGCATATCATGAACGTGATAAGAGCGAATCGAAAGAATTCGCCGGCGAATTGATCAGAAATTTTTTAATCGATGAACCCGCGCCCGGCATCGAAACGGAATATGCGATCTATAAGCAATTTATGCCCGGCATTACACTCGATGAGGTCAACGCATTATCGGGCGTTTATTTGACAACCGGCAATCGTGTCGTCACCGTGTCGGCTCCGCAAAAGGAAAGCGTGAAAGTTCCGGCGGAAGCAGAAGTTCTGGATGTGCTCAACTCGGCAACATTGAAAACGTATCAACCTTACGTAGATAAAGTTTCGACGAAGCCGCTTATTGCGACATTGCCCAAACCGGGAACTGTGGTGAAAGAGAAAAAAATTGAATCGCTGAACGTCACGGAATGGATGTTATCCAACGGCGCACGCGTGGTCTTGAAGCCGACGGATTTTAAAAATGATGAAATACTTTTTTCCGCTTACCGCAGCGGCGGGTCTTCGCTCGTTGATGATACGGATTTCATGTCAACGCAATTTGCTTCGGCGGCGGCGTCTGTCAGCGGCGTCGGCGATTTCGATGCCGTGACGCTGCAAAAAATGCTTGCCGGGAAAATTGCCCATGTCTCGCCTTCCATCGGAGAACTTTCCGAAGGGTTAAGCGGCAGCGCTGCGCCGCAAGATCTAGAAACGTTGTTTCAATGGACGTATTTATTGTTCACTGCCCCGCGATCGGATACGGCTGCGTTCGGTGCATTGATGATGCGGCAAAGGGCGGCAATCCAGAACCGCAGTGCGACGCCCGAATCGGCTTTTCAAGATACGCTGCAAGTGACGATGGGACAGTATCATTTTCGCACGCGTCCTTGGACATTGCGAACATTAGACGAAGTACATTATGATAGAGCGATGGCTATTTATAAAGATCGTTTCGCCGATGCAGACAGTTTTACCTTTTTCTTTGTCGGCAATTTCCAGCTTGACACCATAAAACCATTGGTGGAACAATATCTTGCCAGTTTGCCTGCAACAAAGAGCGGCGAACATTGGAAAGATTTACACATTGTTCCGCCCAAAGGAGTCATTAGCAAACAAGTTGCACGCGGGATCGAACCCAAAAGTTCCGTACGGATTATTTTCACCGGCCCATTCGAGTGGACTCAAAAAAACCGTTACGATCTTTCTGCGATGGTGGAACTTGCCAGCATCAAATTGCGCAATATTCTGAGAGAAGAAAAAAGCGGAACGTATGGCGTCAGTGTCAACGCCTCGCCGTCGCTCTTTCCACGGAAAGAATATTCTCTTACTATTTCGTTTGGCTGCAACCCCGAACGTGTTGCCGAATTGGTCAGTACCGCCTTTCAACAGATCGACTCTCTGAAGCAAGTGTTGCCGACGGCAGAAGATGTTCAAAAAGTCCAAGAGATTCAGCGTCGGCGGCGTGAAGTGGACCTCAAAGAAAATCAATTTTGGATGAACCAATTACATGCATCATATTGGCATCATGGAAATCCGGAGAACGTTCTTCAGTATCCCGCATTAGTCAATGAGTTGAAAGCAAGCGACATTCAAGAAGCAGCGAAGAAATATTTTGATATAAAAAATTATGTCAAAGTTGTCCTGGTGCCGGAAGAACGAAAACGTTAAGATGACAAAATCTGTCGAGAATGAACGATAGATAAAGATGTGCTCGTTGTCGGTTCCGAACTGCGAGGTTATGGTTTTTGTATCATGCAGCGGATGATTGTTTTCCGAATTCCGATTCAATGGATACCAGGCCAGCAACGATAAATCCGGGAATGGTGGACAACATCACCCAGATGAAGAACGTTTTGTACCCCAGCCATTCTTGCAATGCTCCGCTCACCATTCCCGGCAGCATCATGCCCAAAGCCATAATGCCTGTGCAGATGGCGTAATGAGCGGTTTTGTATTCACCATGAGAAATGTATATCATAAACATTGAATAAGCCGTGAATCCGAATCCGTATCCGAATTGTTCTAACGCAACAGCCATATTGATGAGAAGAATATTGGTCGGCTGCACTTGCGAAAGATACACAAAGACAAGATCAGGAAAATGCATGATGATGACCATAGGCCAGAGCCACCACTTCAATCCTTTTTTGGAAATCGCGTAGCCACCCAGTAATCCGCCAGCGACAAGCGCAATAATGCCGACCGTTCCGTACGTAACGCCGACTTCGCCAGTGCTTAGTCCGAGCCCGCCGTTCTCTTGTGCGTCCAACAAAAATGGTTGAACAAGTTTTACCAATTGCGCTTCGGCAAACCGATAGAAAAATAAAAACGCAAGAATGCTGCCAATATTTTTTCGTTTGAAAAAAAGAACAAAGGTGCGAACGAATTCTTTCCACACGTTTTGCGCATGGATATCCAGCACAGCATGATCGATTGCGGGATGTGGCAACATCCATCGGTGATACAAGAAAAGAGCAGCGAACAAAAAAGCCGTAGCGCCAAATGTTATCGACCAGGCAAGCGGAATGCCAAGGTGCGGCTCAAACGTTCCGGCAAGTACTACCAGCAATCCCTGGCCGGTTATCATGGCAAGCCGGTACAGCGTGCTGCGAATGCCGACGAAGGCCGATTGCTGTTGCTGGCTGAGTCCGAGCATATAAAAGCCATCGGCAGCGATGTCATGTGTTGCGGAACAAAATGCAATCAATCCAAACACGCTGAGTGTGATGATAAGAAAATGGGGAAGCGAAACGGTGAACGCAATGCCGAGGAATGCACAGCTTATCAGGAATTGCATCATCACAACCCAGCGACGCTTTGTTCCAAACATATCGACAAACGGACTCCATAACGGCTTGATTGCCCATGGGAAATACAGCCAGCTTGTGACGAGCGCAATATCCGTGTTTGAAATGCCGAGTCGTTTATACATGATAACGGAAACCGTCATCACCATGACGTAAGGAATTCCTTCTGCAAAATAAAGGGAAGGGACCCAGCTCCATGGAGTGCGGACGATAGATTTTGTTGCCGTCATAAATTATTGATCCAGCGTCTCAGACGCGCTAAATGGAAACGATTGTGCTTGAGGCAGGTAAGGCATGATGGTCATGTCGATTTGCAGAATGTGATTCACGAACCAGTGAGTGAGAAATTCCATAAGTTCCAATCCAGCCAACGTATCATTGTTGTGCACTAAAATATTTAGTTGCTCGAGCTTTGTACAAAATTCTCGATGCAATGCTATGTGCTTGGCGGAATCAGGATATCCGGTCGGAAGGAATAATTTTTCTTCTGCGGCAAAATGTGTGCTCGCGTATTTTTCTAAACTTTCTAAAATTTCTTCAAGTACGGCAAGGTCTTGTCCGATTTTGACGGCATGATACAGTTTGGAGATTAATCCGATGATGCGTTTATGATGCGCATCGATCTGCTCATTGCCAAGGAGGTATTCGGGTTTCCATTCGTAATTTAGCATAAACACTTTCCGATGCACGCTTGGTCGCTTGAAACTATACAAGCGCAGCGAGATTGCTTCCTATCAATATAACTTTTTTAAAGTTGTGTCAGAAAAATAATGTTGTAAAATTTCTTCAGCGGCAAAACCCTTCGTAGCCATGACCGCTGCGCCGATCTGGCACAAGCCGACACCATGGCCCCACCCGGCGCCGTAAAATGTAAATCGAAATGGAATATGGTCCGGTGTCCGTTCGGCTTTTACAATAAATGCGCTGCTGTACAAATGCGAAGGCGAAAGCCATTTGCGTATTTCTAATTCTTTCCCGACGATGGTCGTATGGTTGGTTCCGATAATTTTTAATTTCGATATTCTGCCGGATTGTCCGCGCTGAACAGGAATGATATCCAACAATGTCCCAAAATCGACTCCGGATTTTTTCGACAGCACTATCTCAAGTTCTTCCCGCGTATATTCAACTTTCCAGCGGAAAAAATCCGTTGTTGATTGATCGAAGGAAGGAAGGATTTGTTTGAGGATGTTTCCATCTGTGGTATTACAGTATGCATCCGGCGCCTGAAGAATCCAGTGTCCTGCCTCTGTTTCGGTTTTGATCGGCGAATGTGATATCGAAGAATCTGAAACAGATTGCAAATAAGGGAACGCGGTGTTTTCCCATGTAGTTTCAAATGGTTCAGTGATCCCTCCGCATGCTTTGGAAAATCGGGCATCACAAATCTGGTTATCGTGAATAAGAACCATGCCGCTGGTTCTTTGAATGACCTTTTCGATTTCCGGTGAAATTATTTTAGTAATGCCTTGATACCGCTGACAATGATCGTCGGCGCAAACATCGAACAAGGTA
>DATKMP010000096.1:0-12116 GCA_035541775.1 Bacteroidota bacterium
ACTTCATCCGTAGAAAGTTTTAAAAGCGAATCCGCCAGCGCTTCCGCGGAGCCGTCAAAATCTGCTTTGACGATAATCGGAAGGTCGCGGACCTGGCCTTCTTTAATTTGTTGCGAAATATCGTCGAGCGTCAAACGCCGTGTTTGACGGAAATCTTGTTCGCGTTTTAATTGCTGACGGCGAGAACTGATCTCACGCGTTTCGCGTTCTTCTGCAAGTACGATAAATTCATCACCGGCTTGTGGAATGCCGTCGAATCCTGTAATCTGTACCGGCTGCGAAGGCGTAGCTTCGGCAACACGCTGCCCGCGCTCATCATACATTGCGCGCACACGTCCGCTCCAGACGCCGCTCACAAAAGAATCGCCCACTCTCAACGTTCCCTTTTGCACTAAAACCGTTGCAGTAATTCCACGGCCTTTATCCAATTCTGCTTCGACAATGGTGCCGCGCGCCAGCCGATCCGGATTGGCACGAAGATTCAACATTTCCGATTCCAATAAAATTTTTTCTAACAGCAGATTTACGTTTGTTCCTTTTTTTGCTGAGAGCTCAACAAGCTGTGCTTTCCCGCCGTAATCTTCGACCAGCACATTGCGTTCTGCCAGCTGTTGTTTGATCCGTTCGGGATTGGCTTCCGGTTTATCGATTTTATTGATCGCAACAATAATCGGTACACTTGCCGCTTGTGCGTGGCTGATTGCCTCAATTGTTTGCGGCATGACACTATCATCTGCGGCCACCACAAGAACAACAATATCCGTTACTTGGGCGCCGCGAGCGCGCATTGCCGTGAACGCCTCATGGCCCGGCGTATCTAAAAACGTAATTTGTTTTGTGCCGTTGACCGTAACTTCGTACGCACCAATGTGCTGTGTAATGCCGCCGGATTCGCCGGCAACAACGTTCGCGTTACGAATATAATCGAGCAAGGATGTTTTGCCGTGATCGACATGTCCCATAATTGTCACGACCGGCGGCCGCGGCTTTAACGATGTTTCATCATCGTCTTGATCTGCAAGAACATCTTTTGCAAATTCAGATTCGAAATCGACTTGAAATCCAAATTCATCTGCAACAAGAGTAATGGTATCTTTTTCTAATCGCTGGTTGATGGAAACCATCATGCCGAGCCCCATCACCTTTTGAATGACATCGGCAACGGGAACGCGCATTAAATTGGCAAGTTCACCCACCGTAACAAATTCCGTTGCTTTGATGTGCGTCTTTTCCAGCTCTTGCTGGTCCAAGATGCGCTGCTGTTCTTCTTCACGTTTTTCTTTTTTCTTTTTACGAATTGCCGCGCGCGTGACGGCGACATCGCCTTCGGTCTCTGAAAGCGTTTCGCGAATCGCCCGTGCCACCTCGTCTTCATCCACTTCTGCACGGCGCACACGTTTCCGTTTCCGCGATTTATCGACTTCAACTTCTTCGACACTGCTGGAAACAACTTGCTTCGGATGCACCGCTGCATCGATCTTCTTTTTCTTTTTCTTTCGCTTCTTATCCGTCTCTGCTGCTGTTTGTCCTGCCGCAGAAACAGACGTTAAATCGATCTTCCCTTTGATGGTCAATCCGCGCTGAGGGCGGGCAATGAGTGCTTCCAAAGGAGTCTGCTGGATTTTTTTCTTGTGCGGCTCGCGTGGTTTTACCGGCGGCTGTTCCTTGGGTTTTTCTTCTTCTGTTTTTGCTGCAACGGCCTTGGGCGGTTCAGGTTTATGAACCGTTGGAGGAGGTTCCACGGAAGGCACTACAACATCGACATGCTCAGGAACAACTTCTTCGAGAACTTCGGGTTCTTCAGGCTCTTCCGGCGCTTCTGGCTGCGCAGGCGGTTCTTCCGGCACTACCGGCGCTTGCGCTTTGATGACTTCAATGATTTCTTCTTCAGCAGCAGTTTTTTCTTCTTCTTTCGCCGCCGCCTTTTTATCTGCCTTTTCGGATTTTTCTTTTCTCGTCGAGCGAAATTCTTGCAGCTTCCGTTGATGTCGTTCAGCAACTTCTTTTTCTTTTTTGAAGTGCCCCATAATGAGCGACAGCATATCTTCGTCCACCGTGCTCATGTGGCCTTTGACGTCAAATCCCTTCTTTCGAAGAAATTCTATAATGGTCTCGCTCGAAAGATTAAGGTCTTTGGCAAGATTGAAGATTTTTATTTTTTTCTGTACTGATTCAGACATTCGTTTTTTCCGATATCAAGCGACTAACATTATGACGCGTGTTCTTCCGTGTTTTCTTTTGAATCCATTGCAGACTCCGGTGATTCCGATTCTGCACTCTCGCCGCTCGCTTCTTCTTTCTTTGAATCGATAGAGGCATTCAGTTCAGCAATAAGTTCATTGGCATCGTCATCATTTTCAACTTCCGCATCTTCCAGCCCTTTTCGGAGCATCGCGATAATTTCATCGACCTTTTCAGAATCAATCGCCAGCGTGTTCATAATATCTTCTTTGGATGCTTGCAAAACGTCGCGGACCGTCTTGAAGTTTTCATCGAAGAACCGATGGAACAGGACATCGCCCAGTTCTTCGCGGAATTCCGATAAATCCATATCGTATTCTTCTTCTTCGCCGCCTTCTTTCTGCACAAGAATTTCGTAACCGGTTAACTTCGAAGCAAGTCGAACATTTTGTCCGCCTTTCCCGATGGCCAGCGAGACCTGATCGGTTGTAACGGTAATATTGGCTTTTTTATTTTCTTGATCAATCTGAATATCTTTTAATTTTGCAGGCGCTAATGCACGCTGGATTAATTGCAGCGGATCCTCCGTGTAATTCACAACATCGATATTTTCATTATTCAATTCGCGAACGATGGCATGAATTCTGACGCCCTTCATACCGACACACGCACCCACTGCATCGATACGTTCATCGTGCGAAAGCACCGCAACTTTTGCGCGGTCACCAGGCTCGCGGGCGATTCGTTTAATTTCGATGATGCCATCGTAAATTTCCGGAATTTCAATTTCAAACAGGCGCATTAAAAACTGCGGATCGGTACGGGAAATAATGACCGTCGGCGTGCCGGCTCCTTTGCGCACTTCTTTGACGATCGCACGAATGGTATCGCCTTTTTTATACCGCTCTTTGTAGATCTGTTCACTGCGCGGAAGAATGAGTTCATTCTTATTGTGCATGACCAAAATTTCGCCTTTGCCTTTTCGGATCTGATAAATTTCGCCGACCACAATTTCGCCCAGCGAATTCGTGTATTCATTGTACACCGATTCGCGTTCAATTTCTTTGATGCGCTGGTTGAGATTTTGTTTTGCACTGATGACCAGACGGCGTCCAAAATCGACCAGTGGAATAATTTCTACGAAGTCTTCGCCTATCTCAAGATGATCACCGGATTTTTCGTACGCCTCTTCGACAGAAATCTGAAGCGAAGAATTTTCCACCTTCTCGACAACTTCTTTTTCTAAATAGATTTCGATGTCGCCCTTGTCCATGTTGACAACAACATCATAGCGCGCATCTAAACCGTATTTCTTTTTGACCATCATGCCGAAAATTTCTTCGACAATGCCGACGAGAATATCCTTATCGACGCCTTTTTCTCGAACCATTTGGGCAAATGATTCAACGATCTCGTGATTCATTCTTTACCTCCAACTTCAAATTCCTTGCTTCCTACCATGGAAGTTCAATATAACATTCAATAATTTCTGAAAACAATAGCGTTGCCTGATTGCCAGTTGCGTCTGTGAACATCGCATCGACATCCGACGCACTTGTTAACGTTCCACGCCATTCACTGCGCTGTCCATCGCGCATAAACGATACTTTGCAAATTCGTCCTATATTTTTTTTGTACTGTCGTGAAATCATCAGCGGTTTATTTAAACCCGGCGATGATACTTGCAACAGGTACGCATCGGCAAATAAATTTTCCGTTTCAATTGCAGCGCCGAGTTGTTTGCTGATGTCCGCGCACTGATCGATGGTAATGCCCTTGTCGGTATCGATAAATACATCGACTGTTGTTCGTTTGCCCGCAGGCAACACTTTCACTTCGACCAAAAAAGCATTGAAGGGAACAAGCAACGGTTCCACGAATGCCGCAATTTTTTGCTTCAGGTCAGTCATCCATCAATTCTATTTCCAAAAAAAATAGCCCGTTACAGCGGGCTATCATCTCTTACAACTGTGTTAATATAACGATGCTTTCGGCAAGAAGCAAGTCCTGCGGGTTTCTTTTTCAACGAATAGATAGTTTGAATTAGAAATTCGTAACCATCTCGGTTTTCTTATAAAATGCCTCAATCAAGCTTGCTGCTTCCGCCGGATCGTCGGTCACATAAAATAAATCGACATCGTTGGCAGAAATCATTTTCTCGGAAACCAATGTTTTCTTGATCCATCCGACAAGGCCCGCCCAATACTCTGTTCCCATTAAAATTACAGGAAATGCCCGCGTCTTTTTTGTCTGGACTAATGTCATCGCTTCGAATAATTCATCGAGCGTTCCGAAGCCGCCGGGCAGCACCACAAACCCGTGTGCATATTTGACGAACATGACTTTGCGGACAAAAAAATGTCTGAACGTTTGCAAGCGGCCATGGTCGATATATTTGTTGCCGCTTTGTTCGTGCGGCAGTTCGATGGCAACACCGACAGATTCTCCTCCCTCTTCCTGCGCACCGCGGTTTGCTGCTTCCATAATTCCCGGCCCTCCGCCGGTAAGCACGTTGAAGCCATGCTTTACAAGTTCATGCGCAACTGCACGGCCGAGTTCATAATGCTTTGACCCCTCTTGGACGCGTGCTGATCCGAATATCGAAACAAGTTTTTTTTGATGCGACATCATGGTAAAGCCCTCGATGAATTCCGCCAAAATGCGGAACACGCGCCACACGTCGTCTTGTGCGCTCAGCAGCGTCGCAAGCTGTTGATCTTGCCGTGCATCATATGCTGTTCGTTGTTGTATTGAATCCATCATTCACCTTTTTCAAATTCATTCATTTCAAAATCTGTTGAATCATTTCGGCGGCATGTCGTACGTCGTCAAGCGAAACACCGAGATGGGTTACTGCCCGCAATACGGTGCGGCCCATATCTGAAAGCAATATGCCTTGCGCTTTGAGCACTGAAAGAATTTTAACAGCGGGTTCGTTGCGTTGTGCAATATCGATGACAACGATGTTGGTTTGTACGGTTTCCGGGTGCACCATGAATCCATCGATACCGCCCATCGCTTCTGCAAAGAGTTTCGCTTTTTGATGATCTTCGGCAAGGCGTTGAATATTATGTTCCAGCGCATACAACGCGCCTGCGGCAAGAATTCCCACCTGCCGCATTCCACCGCCGAAAATTTTCCGATACTTGCGGGCACGTTGAATGAATTCCGCAGAACCGACCAGGGCAGAACCAACAGGAGCGCCAAGGCCTTTCGAGAAGCAAACGGAAACTGAATCAAAATAATTTGCATAGTCACAAGGTGCGATGCCGGTTGCAACGGAAGCATTCCACAAGCGCGCGCCATCTAAGTGCAATGCAAGGTTTTGTTCTCGAGCAAAACTATGAATTTGTTCAATCACTTCCAATGGATAAATCGTTCCGCCGGCTTTGTTGTGCGTGTTTTCCAAACAAATAAGCCGCGTAATCGGATTGTAATACACGGAAGAACGGACCGCTGCGGGAAGTTGATCGGCATGTAAAATTCCATGATCGCCTTTGACGGTGTGTAATTGCACGTTCGAAAGAAATGCAGCCGCTGCCGTTTCAAAATTAAAGATGTGCGATTCTTCTTCGACAATCACTTCGTCGCCCGGCTGTGTATGGCATTTCAACGCAAGTTGGTTCGACATCACACCGGAAGGAACAAACAATGCCGCCTCTTTGTGAAGCATCTCTGAAACTTTTTGTTCCAATCGATTGACAGTCGGGTCCTCGCCGTACACATCGTCGCCCACGTCTGCTAATGCCATTACCGCTCGCATTTCCACGGAAGGTTTTGTTACTGTATCGCTCCGCAAATCAATATTGTGCATCAGACATTTTTCCTCTCTTTTATAATAATCGAATAACCAAGTGCAGTGAAGAAAAAAAGAATCGCGCATACCACGCATAATTTTCCGACAAGATCGCCGTACCGCACATAAAACGTTGTTGCATTTTGTAGATGAATATCCGCGACAAAAGAATTTGTCGTGTACAATGTTGTACGATAATGCACGACTCCGATCGGATCGACGATCAACGAAATTCCGCCATTGGCACATTGTACCACCCAGCGCCGTGTTTCGACGGCGCGCAGCGATGCAAACGAAGCATGCTGATACGCGCCAGAGGTGTTGCCCCACCAGCTATCGTTGGTAACGACAACTAAAAATTGTGCGCCGCGTTGAACAAACGCACGAACAAAATCCGGATACACCGATTCGTAACAAATCACTGCACCAGCTGTGGAAAAAAGGTTTCGCGGTGTGGCAAATGGAAAAACAAGCGTATCGCTGCCCTTGCCCCAGCTGGAAATGCCGACATTCCATTTCAACGGCTCGATGAGAAATCGAAATGTCTCGGGATATGGGAGGCGTTCGGCAAATGGAACGAGTTCAATCTTTTTATAGATTGACGAAATATGGCGACGCGGCTGAATTGCTATGACAGAATTGTACGACTGTGCGTATAATGCGTTATTAATTTTTTCCGATGTTGCAGGAGCGTCGGACGAAATAAAATATTGAACAGTCGGTAATCCGGTGATGATCGGTATCTTCACAGAATCGACAAATGAAAACAATTGCTGCTGGTACGAACTATATTTTGGGTGTAACAGATGAAACGGAATTGCTGTCTCCGGCCAGATGAAAATATCTGGCGAATCGATTGCAAGTTTTTGGGATTCCGATAGCAGTATGCGAAATTGACGATCGTACGATTCCCAGGGATCGAATGATTTGTCACCCCATTTTTCCCATGGATCGATATTGGGCTGAACAATGCCTACGCGCAGCGGAACACCATCGTTGATTGCATAACGATGCATGTGAATCGAACCATAAATTTTGGGCCCGAAGTAGATCGCTAACAGTGATGCAATCATCAAAATCGTCTGTCGTGATTTGGGATTCCATTTTGACGCAGACAAATTTCGTAAAAGTATGTACGCCAGAATATTGAATGCAAGAATGAATAACGATAGCCCATAAATGGATGTATATTCGATGATTTGAATTCCGCTGAGATTATACGCTTGACTGTTGCCGATGGTAAGCCAAGGAAAAGAATATTCTGTTAGAGAATGCAAATATTCAAAGCTCACCCACATCAAGGCAACACTAACATACCATGTTGTTTGTCCTAATTTTTTTTTGATAAAAAATGCCAGCAACAGCAGCGGTAAAAATAATATCGGATGCAATACAACAACCGCAACTCCTGCTGTCATCATCCAGACATCTTTGCAATTGGCAAAACCTCCCGTCCAATATAATGTGAGGAGATGAAAGATGAAGATAAAAATGTACGCTCGTGCTGCAAAGTGCCGGTAGGAATTCGTTTCATCGGCAACAAGCAAGAGCGGAATGAATGCCACGAATGCCAGCGAAAATAACGGCGACGGTGGAAACGAGAGGCCGAGAAGTATTCCGCCAAAAACAACGAGGATAAAATGTCGCCAACGGCTTGTTGAGAAGAGTTGAGAATTAGTCACGAGTCGATTTTTTTTTAGGAGAAATGAAACGATGCCAACTTTGTTCCACCAGATAGGCAAAGAATAAAACGGCCGAAGCAATAGATAATCCGATGACCGCGCCGCCTGCCACATCAGAAGGATAATGAACTCCCACATAAATGCGAGAGAATGCCACTAGCGATGCGAATCCGAATAACCACCATTTCCCTCGTGGAAAAAAATATGCAAGAATAAGTGCTCCGGCAAAATTATTGACGGCATGGGAAGATGGAAACGAATAACCGCTGCCGCAGCCAACAAGCAAATGTACATGAACAAGGGAATGACACGGGCGCGTTCGCTCCAAAATAAATTTTATCACAAAGCTGTTGAGTTGATCGCCGATGAGAATAGTAAGAATCAATAACAGCGCTGCAAGCCGCGTCGTTTTGGACTTATGAACCAGCATCCACAACAAGATAAGAATGACGGCATACAGCACAAGACGAATCCGATTTAAATCGGTGATAAACGGAAAGAATGCATCAAAGACAGGATTTTGCAACGTGCCGTTGATAAAGCGAAACAATCCAAGATCGACTTTATAAAGAAAATCGATCAGCATTTATTTGTCCTTTTTCTGCCTTGCGTTTGTATAGATCCATTTCGATAGATAAATCACTATGGCAATCACCACGACCACCGTAATAATTTTTCCATACGCTTCCAGATAATATTGAATGTGGTGCCAATTGTCGCCCAGCGATTTGCCGGCAAAGATCAAAAGAAAATTCCATGCGGCAGAACTGACAAGTGAGAGTAAAATCGTTTTCCAAAGCGATAGCTGCGACATTCCGACAAAGAACGAAACCACAGCGCGTGTTCCCGATAAAAACCGGTTCGCAACGACAATGCCATATCCGTATTTTTTGAACCATCCCTCGACGATATAAATTTGTTCATACGGAAGAAATTTTATTTTTCGCGATTCGACCATCCGAGCCCCAAACCACTTTCCAACACCGTACATCGTAATAAAGCCGGCAGTACTGGCGACCGTCGATCCAATAAACAAAATGCCAAAATTTACTTTTCCCAGGGCAATGGTTGATGCGGTGGCAACAAGAACTACATCGCTAGGAAATGGCGGAAAAATATTTTCGATGTATGCAACTCCTGCTGCAATACAATATATCCACAGTGGATTAAAGGACGATAGGTTATGTAAAAATGATTCCATAAAATATTATTCTATCGGACATTGAAGCGAAGCGACAGCAAATGCAGCGCATCCCTCTCCGCGTCCGATGGTTCCAAGTTTTTCGTTTGTTGTTGCTTTGATAGAAATTTGATGAATGTGTAACTCGGCCACGCGTGCGATGTTTTGCCGCATTTCTTCTATGTACGGCGCGATTTTCGGCTGTTCCAGAACGAGGGTCGAATCAATATTGGTGATACTGCAATGGGCTTGTTTAAGGAGTGCAGCGACATGTTCCAATAATTTTAAACTGGATATGCCGCGATAGCGTTCGTCGGTGTCGGGAAAATGCTTGCCAATATCTCCTAAGGCGACGGCGCCAAGCAGCGCATCACAAATTGCATGAAGAAGCACATCCGCATCCGAATGCCCGAGCAATCCTTTCGTGGACGGAATATCGACACCGCCCAGAATAAGTTTTCGATTTTCCGTTAACGGATGAATATCATAACCAAAACCAGTCCGAGTAACGTGCGTGGGTTGCAACAACTCGTGTTTTGTCGATTTCATTCTATCACCTCAAAGCCATACGATGAATCGTCTGGAGTAAGCCATTGAACATTTACCGCTGTTATATGTGCATGCCTCGGGCCGATTCGAACTGCTTGCAGCAACTCTTCTACCATTCCCTGTTCGCCTTGCGCTTCAATTTCAACTTCTCCAGTATAAAGATTTTTTACAAATCCATCGATGTTAAGGCGTTGCGCTTGATGGACAACAAAATACCGAAATCCGACTCCTTGCACAACACCTTGCACAAGCATATGAGCTCTTACTTTCATAGCTGAAGGAAAAAATACGGCGAATGAACACGAAATGCAATGCTGTACAGAAAAAAGGACGAATGATCTTCCGTCCTTTTGTGCGGAAGGCGGGACTTGAACCCGCATGCCCTTTCGAGCGCCACCCCCTCAAGATGGTGTGTCTGCCAGTTCCACCACTCCCGCAGAGTTGTGAGCGTGGATGGAATCGAACCATCGACCCTTTGCTTAAAAGGCAAATGCTCTACCCCTGAGCTACACGCTCAACTCGTAACCAATATAATCAATGATTGCTAAAAATCCAACAAACAGTTTTAGGAATGCGATTCCGAATTTGCAGGCGTTTGTTCATCGGACGATTTTTTACGGAATAAAATTGCGAGGGGAACAACAACACAGTACCCGAGTACCAACAAAATTGGTGCAACTACTAACGGCATCGCACCATCCCATGGCTCCTGCGAAAGAGCGAGATAGCCCAACACCAGCAACAAGAGTCCGGCACCAAAAATTTGGTAATTCGTTTTGGTGAACGGGAGCGATCCGAGAATCGATTTCGTTTTAGTTTTTTTTTCTTCTACACGTGCCATATATACTCCAAACCATCAACAAGAAAAAGCCCGATGTCGGGGGGAACACCGGGCTCGACCGCTTTTATGAACGCTGGTCAGGGGAGGAACCAACGTTCCGGTCGAGCGTTATTTTAGAGAGATTTTTTTTTAATGTCAAGTTTCTTTTTTTATTTTTTAAATTTTTCTTTCGTGATGTAATTTGCCCTCCGTCAAGCGCAATACGCGTGATGCTCTTCGCGTTAAATCCGGATTATGCGTTGCAACGATGAACGTAATTCCAAAATCTTCGCTCAACTGCACTAATAATTTATGAAGCGCAAATCCATGTTCTTCATCTAAATTTCCAGATGGTTCGTCGGCAAGAATAAGCTGTGGATTATTCATCAACGCACGCGCAACGGCAACGCGCTGCTGTTCGCCGCCGGAAAGCGCATTCGGTTTGTGATCCATTCGTGCGCTCAATCCGACTTGCTGCAGCAACATTGCCCCTCTTCGCGAAACTTCTCGAATTATTTTTCCAGAAATCAATGCCGGAATGCAAACATTTTCCAGCGCAGAAAATTCCGGTAAAAGATGATGAAACTGAAACACAAATCCCATCACTTGATTGCGAAAAGCCGCAAGCGCTTCTTCGTTCATCGTAGAATAATCCCGTCCATCGACACGAACATGACCGCTTGTCGCACGATCTAATCCGCCGAGAATATGCAATAACGTACTTTTGCCGGAACCCGACGGGCCCACTACAACGACAAATTCGCCGCGCTTTAATTCCACATCGGCGCCTTTGAGCACTGGCAAAACACTTTCTGTACCGGTACGATATTCTTTCCAGATATTTTCGCCTGATAAAATAATTTCTCGTTTCATTATTCCCACCTTATCGCTTCTACAGGATTAAGTTTTGCTGCCCGCTTTGCCGGATAGCGTGAAGCAATCGCACACAACAAAATTGCCGCCAAAGCTATTACAAATACATCGGTCATTCGTACTTCGACTGGAATGGCCGAAATGATATACACCGTCGGATCTAATGGAAACCAATGATAGTGATATTGACAATATACGATTACAAGTCCCAGCATCATTCCGAGAATAATTCCGGCAAGTCCAATAAAAAATCCTTGATAGAAAAATATTCGTTTCACTTGGTCATTCGTTGCACCCATGGATTTCATGATTCCGATATCGCGAGTTTTTTCAATGACTGTCATCGTCAATGATCCGAGGAGATTAAACGATGCGACGGCGATGATGAGGCACAGTACGATATACGCGCCCCATCGTTCGAGTTTCATAACAGAATACAATTCTTTATGCAAATCGTACCAAGAAAGGATTTGAAATTGATTTCCTAATTTTTTAGATAACGATGCTCGCACATTTTCCGTTTGGTCGACTTGTTCACACCGAATATCGATTCCATCGATTTGTCCTGGTTTGTTGAACAGTGACTGCCCGCTTTCAAGACTCGTGAACGCATAATACGAATCGTAATCTTTATTGTTCGATTCGTAAATACCCATGATGCGATAGCGGCGAATAAACGGCAGTCCCATTTGCATCACCGATAATTCTGCGCCTGCAGGGCTGACTAAGGCAATCGTATCGCCGATGACAACGCCAAGCCGGTCTGCCAGTACCATTCCTATGACGATATTATTTTGTTTTTCGTTTCCTAAATTAAGTTCGCCTAAAACAATTCTCTCGTTGACACCGGATACTTGTGTCACTTTGGATGATTCCAGCGAACGAATATTCACCACACGATTGACATTTTTTGAAACGATGAGCGCTTTCCCGGCAACAAATCGCGAATATGCTTTTACGTCTTTCTGTGCATCGAGCGCAGAAAGCAAGCGAGCGTAGGTTGCACTATCCGGCGGCGTTGTCCATTCGATTCGC
>DATKMP010000097.1:0-7520 GCA_035541775.1 Bacteroidota bacterium
TCGCGGGATAAGGCGATTCCGCGGTGTTCGATAAAATAGCGAAGCAGTTGGAATTCTCGGGCAGAGAGTTCCAGACCTTTGCCCTTCTTGAGCACTTCCATTGTTAGAAAATTGATGGTGAATGGCCCGAATGTGTAAGAGCTCATTGCGCTTTGAGGCACGGAAGCTGTGCTTGGCCTTCGCAACAACGACTCAATGCGCGCAAGCAATTCCAGCATTTCAAAAGGTTTGGTGAGGTAATCGTCAGCGCCAAGTTTAAGGCCAACGACTTTTTCATTCACTTGCCCGCGCGCGGTCAACATCATCACAGGTGTTGTAATGCCTTTTTTCCGCAAATCCCGTACGACATCGAAACCGTTTTTCCGCGGAAGCATCACATCCAAAAGAATAATATCGAAATGTTCGTTCGATGCTAATTGCTCGCCCTGTATTCCATCGCCGGCATGCGCAACGCTGTATCCCTCATTGCTCAATCGGTCGGTCAACGTCAGGACTAATCCGTTTTCATCTTCCACTAACAGAATGCGTTTGCCTTGAATATTCATGTTGTTTCCTTTTTTTTCATACGTATGGGAAGAAGAATGGTGAACACACTGCCGACGTTCAACGTACTTGTTACAGAAATGGTTCCTCCATGCGCTTCGACAATATGTTTCGTGATGCTCAGGCCGAGGCCGCTTCCTTGCTCCTGGCGTTCGATTGCATTTTTTCCCCGATAGAACGGTGTAAAAATTTTATGTAATGATTCGGGGGAAATGCCGATGCCATGATCTTGGACGGCAATTTCGATGAACGTCTGTTGACCGGCCGGTGGAAGAAGTCTTGTTGTGATCTTGATCCACTTGGCTGCATCGCTGTATTTCATGGCGTTGCCGAGAATGTTTTCAAATGCCGATTGCAATGCAATTTCATTTCCGTGGACAGGCGGTAATGCCTGCTCGATGCAAGGAAGAATCGTAACGCTGTCTTTCGGAATTCGTCGGTTGATCTCGTCTATCGTTTTTTGAAGAACGGCAGCAATATCGACAGAATGAAATTCATATTGCTGTTTGCCAGATTGAATATTGGCGTACGTTAATGCCTTTTCAACCATATCGGAAAGACGGATTACTTCACTCTTGATAAGTTCGCCATATTTTTGTGTACGGTCTTTTTCAGAAATTACACCGTCGGCAAGATTTTCTCCTGCTGATTTTAGTACCGCTAACGGAGTCCGCAATTCATGCGAAACGCCCGCAACGAATTCCATTTGCTGCTGCGCCAATTGCGCCGCACGGGATGCTGAAGAGACCAAAAAGATGACGCTGGCACCAAGGAGCAGCAGTATGCCAAAACTTATTCCAAGGTTTCGCATGCGATTGTTTGCGACAACTGTTTCTAGTGAACCTTGAGTATGTTTGATGTACATCTGAGAATGTTCGTTTCGTCCATTGCTCTGGCTCTCGCGCGGGCGCGGGTTATTATTTGAATGCGGCGCGAACCCCGGATCGCCTTGCTGTTGTTCGTGTGGTTGTTGATCAAAGATGTGAACGTCTTCAAGAGCTCTGTGAAGATGTTGTCTGCGATCTTGCTGCATCACTCTGGAAAGGAATGGACGAAAAGGTGGAACCATAATAAACGGTACGACTATATCGGCGGTTGCCATAATGGAGCGCGGGTTACGAGTTGTTGATTGAAAATAAGGCGTTTCCGTATTATCGGTAATAATAAATTCATACTCCGATGCATCGGTGGTTAAAAAATACGTATGGATAAGTTCCGGAAGCAGCGATGATGTGATGTATGCCGTATTGAATGGAATCAATATTGCTCGTTTAGTATTGCCCTTGATGGGAATCAAGATCCCGGAGAAATTTTTTAAAAGAAAAAATGATACATCGTCACCCTCTCTCAATTCGTCCGAGGTTTCGGGCGATGGTAAAGGACAGAAGGATACGTTTCCGGAAATGATTTGAGAATATGATGCGCTTGCTTTCCATCGAAGGATTCTTGTACGCACTTCGTTCAAGGCAACATCATCGGTGCCTTCCACCATTCCACCGATGGATCGCATCATATGGTTGATTTGCTGGCTAAACTCCACCGAACAATGAAATGCTGCTGCACGCAGATTATTTTGCATGTGCTGGTATTCTTGTTCGCTCAATTGCCCAAGCCACGTGTATTGCAAGTAAGCGAAGAAAGGAAGAATGACCACAATCACTGCCGTTGCCAAGAACGCTGAACTATGACGTCGTTGCTTTGTATGCATCAATGCAATATACATATCCATTTATTCTTCTACACGTATTCTTAACAATTTTAACAAACTCTTTTCATCCTTAGCAAAAAATTTCCCTTCGTTTAACGTAATACATTTTTTAAAATCGTATATTTAAAATGCAATAAATCACATCCATCATCAAAGGAATGCACAATGGCAGATGCGAACACAGTGCTATCGTGGTTAGAATCATGGTTGCAATGCCAGAATCAAAACGAGCGAAGAAGCCCATGTGAAGTGGAAATTGAAACAGTAGGAGAACTGGGATGGCACATTACGATCCATGTTGCTGACACGCCGTATGAGTCCATAAACATTCCTGCCGTGTCCGCCGAGAATACGGATAGTGATTGGTACTACTATCGGATGTATGATAGCAGGTATGAAGCATCCGGAGACCCTTCGAAGCTTGAATTTCTATTACAACAATTTATACAAATTATCGGCGAGGCAACAACGCCCGATCGAAAACAATCCGTTGCGCACGCGGCGACTTCCCCGTATATTAAATCAAGCAGTTGAAAAATGTGATGTTTTGGAATAACGATATCATGGATCATGATGGTGGAGAAGATATGAACAAACAACTTATGCGTATGCCGGCGGCCATAGTGTTTTGTATGGCATTGGTATTTGCATTGCAGTGTACCGGATGCGGCGGTGCGGTGGAATTGGCAAGCGCTTGGAAACGAACCGAGATGACCATCGATGGAAACCCGAACGATTGGGAAGGCGATCTTTATAGATTGAAGAAAGCCAACGTTACGATTGGCGTTCGGAATGATGAAACAAATTTATATGTTTGGTTTAGTTCGAATGATAAAAATGTTCAGCGGCACATTCTGAACGGCGGCTTCACGGTTTGGTTCGATCCTACAGGCGGCACGAATGAAACGTACGGCATTCAATTTCCCGTTGGATATTCAAAAGGCGGAAGCGGAGGCAGCGATACTCCGATGCCAATTCCTGATTCTTATACTACCGTGCGTTCTCCATCTGAACCGGCCAGCAGTCCAAGTGCAAGGATGTCTGCGATGTTGAACAGCAGTCAGAATGAAATAAAATTTCTCGGCCCCAATAAAGATGATGTTCAGCTTTCGACATTGATCGAATTAAAAACGGTGAAAGTTCAAGTCGGCGTCACACGGCAATCGTTTGTATATGAATTGCAAGTACCGCTGCACAAAACAAGTGATTTTCCGTTTTCCATTGCTCCCCTTGATGCGAAGAAAAATGTCATCGGGATTGAATATAAAACTGAAGCCAGCACCTTTGTTGATCGTAAAAGCAGCCCTTCCGACGGCGGCATGGAAGGACGCAGAGGCAGAATGATGGATTCGCCTTCTGGTACTATGAATGATCCTGAGAATAGAGATGATCTTGATGAATCCAATGGAAGAACGATGGAGCGGCAAGGAAGAGGCGGCGGTGAAAACGCTTCCACGGGATCCATTGATCTCTGGACGAAAGTGCCGCTGGCAGAAAAATAAAATTGTCTTTCCGAACGAACATAATTTCCGTTTCAAATTTTTGCGATAATGAAACGATGCTGCAAGAAGCTGTGACGGTATTGCAACAGGGTGGGGTTGTCGCATTTCCAACAGAAACGGTGTACGGGCTTGGCGCCGATGCGTTGAATGAAGAAGCTGTTCGCAAAGTGTTTCAGGCAAAAGGCCGCCCGTCAGACAATCCGTTGATTGTGCATATTGCAGAATCTGCAAATGTATCGCTCGTTGCATCGGAGTTTCCCGAAAAGGCGCAGCGTCTTGCCGGACATTTTTGGCCGGGTCCGATGACCTTGGTGGTCAAACGAAATGGACGCGTTCCCAATATTGTAACAGCCAATCTTGAAACTGTCGCCGTGCGGGTACCGAATCATCCTGTGACGCTTGCATTGCTGAAAAAATTTAACGGCGGTATCGTTGGCCCGAGCGCCAACACATCCGGCAAACCCAGTCCGACAACGGCGCAGCATGTTGCCGATGACCTTGATGGAAAGATCGATATGATTCTTGATGCCGGTGCCACCGCCATCGGTGTTGAATCGACGGTGATCGATGTAACGGTAGAACCGCCGATGATTTTGCGTTTCGGTGGATTGAGCAGGGAAGAAATTGAAAAGGTGATTGGCACAGTTCAAGTTGCCGTCAAAGAAGAATCACTCAGACGTTCCCCGGGAACGCGACACCGTCATTATGCGCCGAACGCTGAAGTTGTTTTAATCGAAGAAAATAATTGTGCCGAACTTGACCGACGGTACCACGAATTACTCTTGCAAGGGAAACAAGTTGGCGTTGTAACACATTCCATGATCATTCCAAAGAGTGTTCCACCAATATTCTGTAAAGCCATCGGGCCAAGCGTTCAACAATTTGCGCGGCAGTTATTTGCAAGTCTGCGCGAGCTGGACGAACTGCATGCCGATGTGATTCTTGTTGAACGTGTTGCGCCGTCGGGACTTGGCGCAGCAATCATGGATCGTTTGAACAAAGCCGCGCATTTTAGTAAAACACCGAGCAAATAAATAAAAGTTGAGGTATATTTTAAAAAATGGAGAGAGGAATTTGAATGGCTGCCGAATTTGATTCTGCGAAACCTATTGTTGCAATTCTTATGGGAAGTGCTTCCGATGCTGAAGCTGTTGCTCCTGCAAAAGAAATTTTTTTGGAGTTCGGTATCCCGTACGAAATCAAAGTGTTGTCTGCTCACCGTACACCGGACCAAACGCTCGCCTATGTACGCTCTGCAAAAGATCGCGGCATAAACGTTCTCCTTGCTGCTGCCGGCGGCGCAGCACATCTTCCCGGCATTGCCGCCGCCGTAACAACACTGCCGGTCATCGGCATTCCTATCAAATCGAAATCGCTCAACGGCATCGATTCTCTGTTGTCTATTGTGCAAATGCCCTCCGGCATTCCCGTCGCAACCGTGGCGATCGATGGTGCGGCCAATGCGGCGATTCTCGCTGTGGAAATCCTTGCGTTGGCGCATCCTCATCTCTCGACAGCATTGGATGCATTTCGCAACAAGCTGCAAGACAAAGTTTTAAAATCGTCCGTATAATTTTCATTTTCCCTTATCAGAAATCAAAACTCCATTCGCAGATATTTCAACTATGAATTGGTTTTGAAGAATTTTTCTGGTAAGTTTCTTATGCCTAGGTAACGGAAACAGCATTCGCAAAATTCTTTGAATGCCTTAGAACATGGAGTGATCGATGACGCTCCATTGTGTGCAGCGTTGAATTGAAAACCGCTTTTATGACTGCCGAACTGAACACAGTTGCGAACTAAAAACGACTGTAGTGCTTTCGGATGCCTGCCTAGAATTATTGATGGAATATAAGGATCGACTATGAAACTTGATAAACTTATTCACAAATTACTCCCGCGTGACGATCATTTTTTTTCGCTGCTCGAAGAAGCGACGCATAATCTTGTGCGCGCAGGCGAGGAAATGAAAAAACTTCCTTTATGCAAAACGTATGAAGAGCGTGTTGAAGTCGCAAAGCGCATCAAGACTATCGAACACGACGGCGACAATGTAACGCACAAAATATTTT
Organism: Bacteroidota bacterium; assembly: GCA_035541775.1. Classification (GTDB taxonomy): domain Bacteria; phylum Bacteroidota; class Ignavibacteria; order UBA10030; family UBA10030; genus DATKMP01. The sequence goes on from DATKMP010000097.1 coordinate 5,826, forward strand.
CTGAATTGAATGCAACCTTTGTAACGCCGCTCGACCGGGAAGATATTCATTTACTTGCTTCCGCGATCGACGATGTGCTGGATCAAATGGATGGCTGCGCTCACCGATCTGTGCTGTATAAGATCGACAATGTTCCGGCTTCATTGTTAAAATTGATTGATGTTCTCATTCTTTCCATCCAAGAATTAAAACACGGCGTGCATTTGCTTCGCAATCTTAACGAAGCAGAAGCATTGCACAATTCGTTTAAATTAGTGAATGATTTTGAAAATCAAGCCGATGAAATTTTTGATCAAGCCATTGCAGATTTATTCGAAAACGAAAAAGACCCGATAAGAGTCATAAAACTCAAAGAAGTATTCGTGGGATTGGAAACAGCAACAGACAAGTGTGAAGATGCAGCCAATGTCCTTGAATCGATCCTGATTAAGAACAACTAACGGCGGCCGAGACTTCTATGTTCCCACTTATCGTTGTCATTGTACTGATTGCGCTGGTCTTTGATTTTTTGAACGGATTTCATGATGCAGCCAATTCTATCGCGACCATCGTTTCAACACGCGTGCTTACACCGCGAAGGGCTGTGTTATGGGCTGCATTTTTCAATTTAGTGGCTGCATTTTTATTTACCGGACACAATGTTGCGAAGACCATCGGCAAAGGGCTTGTATCGGGAAATTTGATGACCGAACAAGTTGTCCTTGCGGCATTGCTTGGCGCCATTGCGTGGAATATTATTACTTGGTATTTCGGAATTCCATCTAGTTCTTCTCATGCATTAATGGGCGGACTTGGCGGCGCGGCCGTTGTGCGTGCCGGTTTCGGCTGTGTGATCTGGAGCGGCTGGTTTAAAACATTAATCTTTATCGTTGTTGCTCCTGTGCTTGGCATGGTGTTGGGGTTTGGATTTATGACGATCTTGATGTGGATTTTTCATACGCATCCTTCTTCCAAGATTAATAATGTCTTCAGAAAACTTCAACTTGTCTCGGCGGCATTTTATAGTCTCGGTCATGGATTGAACGATGCTCAAAAAACAATGGGCATCATTACCATTCTTCTTATTAATGTCGGATTTATTCCCATCAGCAGTCCGGAAGATTTTCCTGTGAAGTGGTGGGTGATCATTCCATGTTATACAGCGATTGCATTGGGAACAATGTTCGGTGGCTGGCGCATCGTGAAGACGATGGGACAGAAAGTTACCAAACTGAAACCGTCCGGCGGTTTTTGTGCGGAGACGGCAGGAGCGTTCACTTTGCTTATAACGGCTTTCAGCGGAATTGCCGTAAGCACCACGCACACGATTACCGGTGCTATTATGGGCGTCGGCGCGACGAAACGTGTTTCCGCAGTGAAGTGGGGGCTGGCTGGAAGAATTGTTATTGCATGGATTATTACGATTCCGGCATCAGCAATGATCTCGGCGTTGGCTTTTAAACTGCTCAGTTACGTTCTCTAAGATTTTTATGAAACGGCTGGCATTACAACCAGCCGTTTTTTTTGTACCACTCGTACGTTTGTTTCAATCCCACATTGATCGGTGTGGGAGTCACAAATCCAATATGGTCTTTGATCTTTTGCGAACTGCAAACCCAATGTTTTTGTAAAAGGTCACGGGCTTTTTCAATGTTGAGTACTGCCGGCTTGGGAATGAAGAAGGAAATACCTTGAACAACCGCTGCGACGGTGTAC
>DATKMP010000098.1:0-3176 GCA_035541775.1 Bacteroidota bacterium
GATTTCATGAAATCGGGAAAATTACTTTGGCGGACGGTATTTTGCAATTACGCCCGGATCAATTATCGAATGAACACAAACGGCGCGTGGTCGAATCGACGCTCTTTGCAGAAAAGCTGATGCTCGGCATTCCGCAATTCCATCATATTGCAAAATGGCTGCGGCATCAAATGGAAAATTATGATGGCAGCGGTTACCCTGATAAATTGCGCGGCGAAGAAATTCCGATCGAAGCGCGGTTGCTGCGCGCCGTCAATTTTGTTGAAGAGCTGTCGATGGAAGTGTTGAATAATGCCGACGTGCTGGCGGAAGCATTAAAGCGTGCACGCAATACTATTTTAGATCCGCGCATTGCACAGTTAATCGGTGAATATATTTTTGTCAACACCAATGCTTCGTGGATGAAAGGCAAGCGGCAGATTTCCGTATTTGAATTGAAAGAAGGAATGAAACTTGCCGCCGATCTTGCTACAGGCAGCGGCAAAAAATTATTGCCTAAAGAAACAGTCATAAACGAAAATGTTTTGGAACGCATTCTTTCCCAGCATCATTATGACCCCATAATCTCCGGCATTTATATTTATGTACCGGAATCGTAATCTATTGTGATCAAGTACACGTTGAAAGTTTTTGGCCTTCACTAAAAAACTTCCAGCGCCTCTCATCGATATGTGGTGGAAAGAAACCGAAAGCCGTTGTTAGAAGTTCTTTCGGTTCCTGCTTCAACAAACGAAATTTTTCGCCTCAATCTCGTTTTATGATGGAAGCGTAGTTACTGCCGCACTGCTTCACTGCTGCGCAGGAGATGTTTTCCTGAACAGTCTCATCGGAAGTCGAAGTTCTTTCTATCGATGGATACAATGAACTTTCTTCGTTCAATCATCTTACCTTGCTTGTACATCCTTTTCTGGCTATATTATCCATGAAAAATCAATTGATGGAACGGAAAATATGGTGAAATTTAAGACAGACCGTCTTCAAACAATATTTAATGCGTTTGCTGGTAAACGCATTGCGGTTATTGGCGATTTAATGCTCGATCGGTATTTTTGGGGAACAGTTTCCCGCCTTTCTCCTGAGGCGCCTGTTCCGATTGTCGAAGTGGAAGAAGAATCGGTACGTCTGGGAGGCGCGGCGAATGTGGCGAACAATATTGCGTCGTTAGGCGGTACGCCGCTTTTAGTCGGTGTGGTGGGAAATGATTCCGGTGCAGAGTTTATGCGTTCGTTGGTAAAAGAAAAAAAATTTCCTGCAACAGGCCTTGTTGTCGATGCAACACGTCCGACGACAATGAAAACGCGCGTCATTGCCCACAACCAGCATGTGGTACGGGTGGACCAAGAAACGAAAAATGATATTTCTCAAGAGATCGAGCATACCATTTTACATGTGTTGAAGAACGATATCGATTCTATCGACGGAATTATTCTTGAAGATTATAATAAAGGCGTAATGACGAATAATCTCATCAAAGAAGTTGTACGTCTTGCAGCAGCACATAAAAAAGTCGTAACGGTTGACCCGAAATTCAATAATTTTTTCGAGTATCACGGCGTCACAGTTTTTAAGCCTAATCGCAAGGAAATGGAAGAAGCCATCGGACGAAAGTTGCATGACTTCGACGAAATGAAATTGGTCGCCTTTGAATTGTTGAAAAAAATTCAAGCAAAAAATATTTTACTGACACTGGGCGATAAAGGCATGATGCTGGTAGAAGAATCCGGCGATTCGGCGTACGTGGAAACAAAAGCGCGAACGGTTGCCGATGTCTCGGGCGCGGGCGATACGGTTATTGCAACGCTCACGATGGCATTGGTAGCGGGCGCTTCCGTGCGCGAAGCAGCGATGCTCGCAAACTATGCCGGCGGCATCGTCTGCGGTGAAGTTGGAATTGTGCCGATCGATAAAAATAATTTATTCGACACTATTATCGAAGAAATGAACGGTTCGGTGCAATAATGGGACAGGTCGTCACAAAACAGCATCTTGTGGAAATTCGGAAGCAATTGAGGCGGGAAGGCAAGCGCGTCGTTTTTACGAACGGCTGTTTCGATATTTTGCACCGTGGGCATGTCGATTATTTATCCAAAGCGCGCGCGAAAGGCGATGCGCTCATCGTCGGCATGAATACCGATGCTTCCGTGCAACGTTTGAAAGGCCCCACACGTCCAATTGTCGAAGAGCAGGATCGGGCCTTTGTGCTCGCGGCATTGTCCGTGGTGGATTATGTCTGTTTGTTCGACGAAGATACTCCGTTGGAACTTATCAAAGCGCTCGTGCCGGACGTTCTGGTCAAAGGCGGCGATTGGTCGATTGAAAATATTGTGGGACGCGATGTGGTGGAAGCAGCCGGCGGAACGGTGCAAACCATTGCATTCGTTCCGAACCGTTCGACGACAAACATTGTGCAGAAAATTGCAAATATATATAAACAGTAACCATCACTATATCGATGATGGCTTCGTCGTGCATGCCATCGTTCAATCGAATGCCGTAGATAGAGAATAAGCGGTGAGAAAATTTCTTCGAGTAACATATTATATCGGCGGCGGGTTGCTCGTTCTTCTTGTTGCGCTCATTGCGTTTTCGCAAACACGGTTGTTTAAATCGTATCTCCGCAATCTTTTACTCAACGAATCCCACTCTGCCTTAATGGGGACACTCTCGCTCGGTTCCATCGACGGCAATCTTGCTACAGGATTCGTTATCAACGGCTTATCGCTTCAAGTACAAGGACAAAATGTTCTTGCAACCGATAGGTTAGAAATTCAATACGACCCTCTGACCATTTTTTTGAAACGGGTCGTCATCCCGACAGCAACGATTACCCGGCCTCAAATTTTTATTTACCGTTCTGCCGACGGAACATGGAATCTATCCGGCATCGTCAAGCCGACACCGTCGGATACGACGCCGTCGGCATGGAAAATCGAAATCAAACGAGTCGCTCTCGACCATGCAGAAATCCTGTTGATCGATTCGGTCGCCATCCTTGAACGGCAATGCGGTTTGCGCCCGCAACCTTCGCAGCAAGAAATTGATTATGCGCATGTATCGCTGCACAACGTTTCCTTGGTTGCTTCGGTTTATATTGACGGCAACCAACAAAAAGTACTCATCAGTAAATTGGAAGCGGAATCTGTGCAACCGGAGTTCCAATTAGTGCAACTCAAGGG
>DATKMP010000099.1:0-7330 GCA_035541775.1 Bacteroidota bacterium
CCAGCAAGGGAATTAAATGGATTTCGTATTTAAAAGAGACATCTCATTTTTTATTAACAGAATAGATACGTACTGCTTAGAAACATTTATAGTCCTTCCAAGAATTTAATCTACTGCACCACAATCACCGTCTTCTTTAACGCATGGCGAACTTTGGAAACAGAAGTGCCAAAGATAAAGTCTTTTATTCCCGTATGTCCGTGGCCGCCCATAATCAACAGGTCGATGTTGTGCTCTTTGGAGATGCGGACAATTTCGTTTGGAATTTTTCCGAAACCGAGCACCGCTTCTACTTCCAATCCCGCCGCACGCAATTGATCCGCGTGATGCTCCAGATGCTCCTGATCGTCGCGCGCTTCATCGTCGTACGCATCGGTACCGAACAACTGCCCGCCGACTCCTTCCACCACATGCATCAGCACCACGTGCGCATGGTTTTGCGTGGCGAATAATTTTGTATGCGCCAGCACTTTTGCATCCAGCGTTCCCAGATCTAATGCAACGCCGATGCGTGCGTACTGTTCGGGAATAACATCCAGCGGTTCTTCTTCTCTCTGTGCCATAAATTTTCGTCTCCTCCAGGATTTCGGCAGTGCAATGTAAATCAACAGCGCTCCAAGTCCGGCGAGGACAGGAACCAGCGTGCACCACAAAATAATTGCATAGGGTCCGGCGACATTCATCCAATCGCCAATCGTATCCGCAACCAATTTTACATTCAACACTAAAATCACCACGGCAGTGATCCACGAAAGCACCACAACCCACGTTTTATTTTTAAAGCTGCCCATCTTTTCTTTGCTGCCGGTAAATTGCACTAACGGAATAATTGCAAACGGCAGTTGCAAGCTCAGCACCACCTGACTGAAAATCAATAACTCGTACGAACCGCTGTCGCCGCGCAGCACCACCATTACTACTGCCGGTACAATCGCCATCAAACGCGTCATCAAACGGCGAAGCATCGGGCGCATTTTAAAATGCAAAAATCCTTCCATCACAATTTGTCCGGCGTACGTTCCAGTCAGTGTGGAGCTTTGCCCCGATGCAAGAAGAGCTATCGCAAACAATGTACTCGCCAGCACGGTGCCGAGAATCGGCGTAAGCAATCCGTATGCTTGCTGAATTTCCGTTACGAGCATGCCGTTTTTATGAAACACCGATGACGCAACGATAAGAATGGCGGCGTTAACAAGAAACGCGGCATTGAGCGCCACCAGCGTATCGAACAAATTAAATTTGCATGCTTGCCGTTTTCCTTCTTCCGTTTGTTCCACCATACGCGTTTGCACGAGCGCAGAATGCAAATATAAATTATGCGGCATCACCGTTGCACCGATAATGCCGATGGCGATGTAAAGATTTTGCGAATTGAGATGCGGAATAAATCCGTGCACGATGCCGGTGATATCCGGTTTGGCAAAGAACACTTCGACGCCGAAACAAATTCCCATGAGCGAAACGAGCAGGATGATGAAGAACTCGATTTTCCGTACACCAAAATTTTGCAGCAGCAGAAACAGCAGCGTATCGAATCCCGTCACAATCACGCCGAGCACCAACGGCAGACCGAATAATAAATTTAAACCGATGGCAGAGCCGAGCACTTCGGCAAGGTCGCACGCGGCAATCGCCACTTCGCACAGCATCCACAGCACAAACGCAACGGGTTTTGGATATTCATCGCGGCATGCCTGCGCTAAATCTTTTCCCGTAACGATGCCAAGCCGCGCGGCAAGTGTTTGCAGCAGCACCGCCATCACGTTGGACATAAGAATGACCCAGAGCAGTTCGTATCCAAAGCGCGAACCGCCTTCGATATCCGTTGCCCAGTTGCCCGGATCCATATACCCGACGCTGACAAGATATGCCGGGCCGGCAAACGCAAAGAAGCGCTTTAGCAAACCATAATGCTTGGCTACCTTGACTGAGCCGTGGACTTCAGATAAAGATTTTTCAGACATATTGTTGATTTGATAAATGGATGATTTACGATTTTATGATTTTATAATTTAATGATTTTCGATTGGGTGATTTTATCATTTAATGATTCACCGTGACGTACTTCTATCATTCTGAGAAGTAAGACAACGAAGAAAATATTTTTTAAAAACAATTCATTCGTGCTTTTGCAAGATAGTTCGTTCACGTATTGGTCTTTCAGTATGACAAAATTCTCGATTTATAATTTTCAACATCACAACTTCTCAACAACTTAACAACTCAACAACTCATTGACTCAACTACTCAGCGACTCAACGACTCATTTCCTTCTTCTCAAATACCGCATCGTCGATTCCTGCGTTGATGGTATAACCGGAATATGTTATCGTCACAGAACCGTTGCGCGGAGTGGAGCGCGGGCGTTCATTCGATAACGGCTGCATATTCATGTCCGCAGCATTGTTTTTTTCTTCTGTCGATTCCGTCTGCATACCGAACGAAGCGATTACTTTTGCCGGCATCCAGTATTTTTGATTTTGCAGAGCATATGTCAAGTTAAACGATAATGTTCGTCCGTTGTACGGAACAGTCTCCATTTTCACAATCGCCCAGTTTGCAGGATCCACCCAGATTGACATTTGCCGCACGCGAACGGATGCTTTGCTCGCAGCAAGCTGCAATTTTATCCAATCAGGATGATCGGGCTTTTCTTCTTGAACGATGACCGCATCGTAATTGTTCCGCAGCTGCTCCGGATTGATAACGATGCCTTCGCGCGGCACCATCAGAAATTGCTGCGATGAAAAATGGATTTTATCCGGTTTCTTAAAATACAACAGCGCTTTCATGTGCGGCACCTGAATGCCTTCCATCTGAACTTCCGCTTCGATGTTCACCGTAAAATCCTGCACGGGCTCGAATGCCTTCACCACATTCTCCATCACTTTGTCGGCTGTAAGGTTTTTTGCTTCGACCGAATATGAAATTGCAAGAAAAAGAATTGATATAAGAATGAGAGATTGAAATCGTTTCATGCTTTTTGCTCCTGCGGCGCGACGATGCGATTATAAAGGAACATCAGAAGTGTACCGGTTACACCGACGGCAATGAGCGAGTACCACACGAGTTCGATTCTGCCGCTGGCTTTTGCCGTTTGATACAACCATCCGCCGAACGGATCGCCGACAAACCGCGCAATCGCAATCGGTAAAAACGCATAGCCCTGAAACAATCCCTGCTGGCCCGGCGGCGCGATTTCGGAAATGTATTCGTAATAGCGCGGCGCCTGAATCATTTCGCCGATAGCAAATGCCGCAATGCCTGCGCCGATTGTAATCAGACTTGGATGTATGGCGATGATAATCCAGATCAAACTGGAAATCGCAAAGCCCGTGACAATTGCTGAACGTGTGGCAATATGTTTCGTCAATCGGTTAATCGGAATCTGCAATAAAATTATCGCTCCTGCCGCCGACCACGATTGAATAATTTCGTACGGCGTTTCTTTGCCGATGAAGTCCGTGATGTAATACGGAACGATGATAAATTCCTGCCAGAAAATAATCCAGTACAAAGAATAGGTCAGCAAAAAAATCATGAACTTGTAATTTGCCAGCACAACAAAAAGATTGGTCATCTTCTTTCCCAGCGATTCGTTTACTTCCGGCAAAGAACCTTTCACTTCTTTATACAAAAATATATTGACGACCAGCATCGCCAGACAGCTCAGCGACGAAACGATGTACACGAACTCGTTGCCGAATGTATCGCGCACAAAGTAGGCAATCGTCGGTCCGATCATCGCTCCGGCATTCACGAGCCAATAATAAAGAGCAAAGCCGAGCGATTTACTTTCTTCAGTCGTCGTTGCGGCAACCGTTCCCAGCACCGAGGGTTTGATGAACGAGCCGCCAAACGCAGTGAGAATTAAAAAGATCAGCAGCAGCCAGTAGTGCGAAAAATTTCCATACACACCGGCGAACGCACTCATACCGACAGAGCCGATGAGAAAATATCCGAGTGCAAGAATGGTGAATGCAACGTTGAACGCGCGGCGAAAGCCCCACTTATCGGCAAGCGTTCCGCCGAGTATCGGCAGCAGATACAGCAGGCCTCCAAAAATTCCCGAGAGCTGCCCCGCCTCTGCTTCAGTGAAGCCGATGCGGTTGCGCAAGTACACCATAAACACAATTTGCTGGCCGTAGTACGCAAGCCGTTCGAACAATTCCATGCCGTTCGCAACCCAGAATGTCGGATGGAATTTTGATGTGAGCGATGTGAATCCGTTTTGAATCTTCAATGTCGTTTCCGTTTGTTATGAAAGAATATCTTTGCGAGTGAAAATAACCCAAGCACCGGCAGCAGAGGCAAATGAATACGCACCGAAGACCATAAGCGCGGTTTGTACGTCGTTCCATGGAATCGGATCGTGAAATGCTTTCTGCCATAAATTTAAATAATCGGTAAAGAGATAGGGTTTGATAGAATCGAACACCTCTAACGGCAGCGACGAAACAATCAAACACAAAATCAACACACCCATCGTGGCAACAATCGGGCCGATAGCATTTTCTACGAAGGATGAAAAGAAAAACGAAATCGATGCGATCGTCAGCATCGACCAGAGCGCTAATAAATATCCAATGATGAATCGCCAGCCGACTTCCGATTCCTGTACCACTAAAATAATTTTATCGACCACGAGTAAATCGCCGCCGCCCAGCAATGCGTACGCAAGCCCGATGCTCAGCACGGAAAGAAAAGCGACAAACAGAAATGTATACGTAACGGCTGCAACATATTTTGTGAAAAATATTTTCGTCCGCGATACCGGGCGCGTGAGCAGCAGGCGATATGTTCCTGCCGTTGCCTCACCGGCAAGAATATCTCCCGTGACGAACGAAATCAGCAGCGGAATATGAATGTAGAGACTGTTCATCAATTGATAACTAATCAGCCATCCGTTAAACAAATTGCCGATCATAAAAAAATCCTGTGCAAGGCCTCGTGTTGCAACCTGCAAAAATCTTCCGCCTTCCAACTTGAAGGCAACTTCGATCAACGGAACAACAACCAGCACAAGTCCAAAACCGATATACGTACGCTTCTTCAAAAACATTTTGATGAGTTCATAATACACGAGACGAATCATGATTCTTTTCCTCCCGCGTTTTCGGTAATGGCCAAAAAATAATCTTCCAGCGAATGCCGCGGCATAACGGATTTGATACTGACACCGCCACGCACAAGCGCACTGACAATCTTCGGCACATCATCAAAGTTCATATTCAAATTCAAGATTCCGTTTTCTTCGGTATAACTTTTTATCAGCTTTTTCTTTTTCGAGAGGATAGACTTTGCTTTTGCCAACGGCTGCGCTTCCATCAGCACATACCGCTCGCCCTGTTCCAGCAGCGATTTCACCTCACCCTGCACAATCAATTCGCCGTTATTGATGATCGCCATGCGATTCGCCACCAATTGCACTTCCGACAACAAATGTGATGACAGAATAATCGTTTTATGCCGGTCGTTTGCGAGATGCAAAATCAAATCACGGATTTCTTTCATTCCTTGCGGATCGAGTCCGTTGGTCGGTTCATCGAGAATAATTAATTCAGGATCGGAAAGCAGCGCTTGCGCGATACCGAGGCGCTGTTTCATTCCATGCGAAAAAGTTTTTACACGGTCACGCGCGCGTTCCGATAATCCGACAAGATGCAGCACTTCATCGATTCGTTGTTTCGATGCACCGCCGTTCAGTGCACCGACAATTTCCAGATTCCGCTGTGCTGAGAGATACAAATAGAAATCCGGCTTCTCGACAATGCCGCCGACTTTTTGCAGCGCCAGCGAACGATGCGATTGCAAGGAATGCTGAAAAATATTTGTATCGCCGGTCGTCGGTTTGATGAGCGAAAGAATCATGCGAATCGTAGTGCTTTTTCCCGCACCATTCGGACCGAGAAATCCGAACACATCGCCGCGATGAATTTCAAGATTTAAATTCTTGACCGCCCATCGTTCGCCATATTTTTTGCTTAACTGATTTGTTTGAAGAATAATGTCATTCATAATCTCACCGTCAATATAACAACACGTGCATTGCAATTCAACTCCATGTTTTTTACGGAGAAGACGGCGAAAAGTTGAAAGGAAGCCGCAGAATTTGTATCTTATTACTGTATCACAGTAAATCGATTAGAAGAGAAAGTAACAGTGAAAACATACAATGTCGCAGTGGTCGGCGCCACCGGATTAGTCGGGCGCACCATGATCAGAGTTTTAGAAGAACATAATTTCCCCGTCAACATTCTGCTGCCGCTCGCTTCCGAGCGAAGTGCAGGCAGCACCGTCAAGTTCCGCGGGAAAGAAATTAAAGTAGAAAAATTAGAAGCTGACCGGTTTAAGGGAATCGATTTTGCGTTGTTCTCTGCCGGTGCAAGCGTGAGCAAAGAATTCGGGCCGAAAGCATCCGAACGCGGCGCAGTCGTCATCGATAACAGCAGCGCGTTCCGTATGGATCCGGAAATTCCGCTCGTGGTTCCCGAAGTCAATCCGGAGGATGCATTCAAACATCACGGCATTATTGCCAACCCGAATTGTTCTACGATCCAAATGGTGGTTGCATTAAAACCGCTGCACGATGCATTTACTATTAAACGCGTGGTCGTTTCCACGTACCAATCCGTTTCCGGCGCCGGCAAAAAAGGCGTCAACCAGATGGAAGACGAAATTGCAGGCCGGCCGGTACGCGAGAAAAAATTTCCGCACCCGATTGCTTACAACGCATTGCCTCACATCGATGTATTTTTAGAAGACGGCTACACCAAAGAAGAATTAAAAATGAAGCTGGAAACAAAAAAAATTATGCATGCGGATATAAAAGTCAGCCCGACGACCGTACGCATTCCGACTTCCGGCGGCCACAGCGAAGCCGTCAACATTGAATTTGAAAAACCGTGCACGCCCGAAGCAGCGCGCGAATTATTATTGAAAGCTCCCGGCGTCATCGTTCAGGACGATCCGAAGAACAACGTCTATCCGATGCCGATCTACGCATACGATAAAGACGAAGTGTTTGTCGGAAGAATCCGGGTTGATGAAACGATTGCAAACGGATTGAATCTTTGGGTCGTTTCCGATAACGTGCGCAAAGGTGCGGCAACGAATGCCGTGCAGATTGCAGAGTTGTTGGTTAAGAAGTAGTTGAGTAAAAAGTCGATGAGTATTTGAGTCGTTGAGTATTAAGTAATTGAGTAGAGAAGAAGAAACGGATTAGTAAAAACATGATTGTGATGAAATTCGGCGGCACGTCGGTTGGCGATGCACGCGCGATGCAGAGAGTAATTGATATTGTAAAAAAAGAACAACACCGTTCGCCGGT
>DATKMP010000100.1:0-13250 GCA_035541775.1 Bacteroidota bacterium
ACGTCAACGTCGGAGAAATTGTATAGCCGTTGATGACCGAATGCGGCTGTTCATTCGAAGAAGAAATAAGAGAATCATTCGATTGCTGTGTTGTTGCTGTGAGCTGTGACGTGGAAATTCTTTGATTGTGTGCCAGCGCAATATCCAGTGAAATAGTTCTTCCCGGAATACTGAATTTATGGCGGTACGTAATATGTCCGGTTAAATTGTGGCCCGATGCATCGGTCTGATTACTGGATTGCGAACTGCTCAAGGGAACGGCCGATGTCAGCAAACTGGTAGCATCCAGCGCGTTGGAAATATTGTTTTGCTGAAACAATAATTGCGGCGAAATGATGAACGAATTGGATGAATCGATTTTATCGTCGATGCGTGCGTTGATGCGGTGATTATAATTTTTACTGTCGATATCCGAAGTTTGATCGTACAGCGTTCCGGAACTGGTGGGTGAATAATATTGCCTATTGGTAAGCTGGTCGTTCGTGTTCGTGACCTGCGTAAAAAAATATCCGCCTTGGACAAAAAGATTCGATGTCACCGAATCGACATAATTTCCGCCGAGCATATTCGTCGTGTTGATTCCTTGTGCCTGCGAAGAAGCGAAGGTGCTGTTGTTGGAACTGAATCCGCTGCTGCTTGTTGAAAATTGGCTGCCGGGCGATTGCTGGCTTCGTCCGATCATCCCGCCGGACGATGAAGATCCCGATCTTCTGCCGCCGGGCATCGACTGTGAATAGGAACCCGGGCCGGTTCCTAAAACATCTTGCGCCGTATAATTTTGTTGGTTGATGTTGTTGAATAAACCGACGAGCGACAATTGCGATGTTGCACTGAAATCATTCCAACTGCCACCGGCAATGTACCGATCGTCATCGCCGTAACCGGCGGTAAATTTTCCAAAATCTTTTTTCCCATTCCGTAATCGTGTAATAATATTCATCGCTTTGACCGATTGGCCGTCGTCGAAACCGGTGAATTGCGCTTGATCGCTCATTTGATCGAAGACCTGAATTTTTTCTACAACATCTGCGGGCAAATTTCGCAGCGCAAGCGTCGGATCGCCGCTGAAGTACGGCTTTCCATCCACCAAAATATTTTGCACCGTCTCGCCGCCGACTTTTACTGTGCCGCTGTTATCGACCGTGACGCCGGGCATTTTGGTCACCAATTCTTCAGAAGTTGCGTCGGGATGAGTTTTGAATGCTTTCGCGAGGTATTCCGTCGTATCGAAGTGCTGTTCGGCTGCAGGAATATGTCCTTCGATGACGACATCTTTCGTCGTAATCGGATTTTCCATCATCGTTAATGCGCCGAGTTCGAGAGCATTTTTTCCGACGGAAAAGGGTTTCACAAATTTTTTATATCCGACGTACGTTGCTTCTAATCGATAAGAATGCGACTCTGAAAGAAAGAAACGAAATTCGCCATTTTGATCGGTCATCGCAAAGGAAATTTTCATTGTGTCTTGAAGATCGACGACACGAACATCGACGGCGTACAACGGATTTTGTTTTGTATCCTGCATGCTTCCATGAACAGAAATCGTTTGCGCATGCATTGCTGGAACAAGAAAAAACAAAAGGAGCGCAGCGCTTTGTTTCGCAGCAGCAAAATATTTGTTGTTGAATGATTGAAGATATTGTTTCATAGAGTTATTTTAATAAATGGACACGAAGGTTGACTAAAATCGGATTGGAAGAAGATTTTTCTCCGTCAAAGTGTTCTCCCGCGTTTCCACGTCCACCGTCAGGGTCATCGCTGGTTTGTGATTCACTTTCTGAAGATGTGCCGCTGTTCTGCACGTTATTGTGCCGCCGCCTTCCGCCGCCCGCCATTGCACCTTGATGAACCGCTTTTGACGATTGATCGAGTTTTCCCGATTCAATCGTCATATCGACAAGTGTATCCAGCCCGGTAGTATAGGGATCCCATTTTACCGAACGTGGAATTTTTAATTCAAGCACCGCAACGCCGGCTGAGTCTCGAAACGCAGCCGTCATGCCATAATCTGCTTCCGAGGTCAGAATAGAACTTTGAGCAATATCATCTTTTCCTGGCCCAAGAATTTCCATGTCCGTATGATATCCGTACAATTGTTCTGTGGCGGGCATTTTTACTCTCGGCAGCGGATAATGAATTCCAAATTTTTTTCCATGCTCCGGTTCAAACCAGACAATCATTCCAGCCGCCGCCATCCGGCGTTCTGTTGCTTTCTCATCGGACATCAGGCAGAGGTACACATTGTTTGCATCATTTTGAATGCCGACCATCAGTCCATCGTCTTTCAGATCCAGCATCTTTTTTCCCTTCCATTCCTCAGATCGGCCCACCATGCGATAAGATGTGCCGGTAAACGGTTCGCTGTTCAATTCTTTTGTTGAAGAACATCCGGGCGTAATCATGGTTTGAAGCAATGAAAACGAGAACAATGCTGCCTTGGCAGCGAACTTGAACTTCGTAACGGACATCTATCACCAATCCTTTCGTTATACACAAACTAAAAGTTAGACGTATAACGGGATTGAATGTTTAAGAAGATGGGAAAAATTATTGCGTTTTCCCGCGATTACATAACAAAAGCTGTGGCCATCCTCCTGCAAATCGATTTCGAGTGAAATGGGAATCACGACAACGCCATCACATCACTGTGTAACCGGAACTATTATTCCTTTCTTATGACCGAAGGCATTGCCTCACACTGGAGAGATGGTTGGGTGGGAAAAAACGTATCAAAAATATTCAGTTAGATAAAAGACAGTTTCAACGAAAGTAATGTTTTATAGAGGTCGATGTCCTTTTTCGTTTTGATGAGAACAGAAATTCCCCGAAACTTTTTCCCCGCAGATTCCATGAATTTATTTTTATACTCTTCGGGAAGTCCACAATTAAGAATGTCGTGTTCGGCGGCAGCATGGAAATAGAATCCGGTGCGAAAAAAACCGTTCCCGACAGAAAGCCAGAACAGTGTTTTCTTTTTTCTGGAAACGTTCATCAACCAGCTTTTTCCATCGCAGTAATATTTCCACCGCTCATTAAAGTCCGGAAAATTTTTATGATTGTATTCGACCAAAGCAACAAACGATGCCTTTGCTCTGCCAAGATGAGAAAAAAGAACCTCCCTTGTGGGAAAAATTTCGGGATCGTTTAAAGCTGGATTTTCCATGATGCCTCCGATATGTCGCGTCCTTTTATATTATTGGAGCGCAATAGTCGATTTGTTTTATGATCAAACCATGTTTGAGCGTGAAGAATGATGCAACTCTGCATTTCGCAACTCTCCCGGCATTATAATTTCCCATGGTTATCGCAGCTGTGCCGTGCCATTCTTGTTCCAAAACGATGCAATCGTGTTCGGCGACGCTTTTAAGAACATGGAGTTTCCGGTCTGGAAATATTTTCAGGAGTTGTTCTGCCGACGTTCGATAGAAAGCGAAATCACCTTTTCTTCCTTGCAAGTTAGTGGCTGTCGGCAATTCGATCCACTCTAACTGTTTTGAAAAACAGAGATCGACCCATTCGAGCGTGCACTTATTGTAAAGTTCGATACATCGTAAAAGCGCTTGTTTGTTTTCGGCTGCATTCATATTGGGCGCTCGCGTTCTCTCGGAACATTCGTACAAAACACAACGCCTTATTCAACGGTACTGTTTTTGGAGCGGCGTTATTGTCTCAAATCAAATATAAAAAAATGGTACAAAGTTTCTTCACCACATGCAAATGGACATATAATGTTGTGAGAATCGGAAAAGGCGCTCATTTTCCCCATTGCTTACAGCCGATTTTTGAATATCGGTCGTCCACAAAAAAAATCCTTGATTATAGAGTAATGAAAAATTACCATTCTGTACATTCTTTACATTTATGAAGGAAACATTATCCATCTTACTCCTTGAAGACGATCCGGTCACGATTGCACTTGTCTCCAAGCTTCTCCATACCGACTTTTTATTTCAGGTGAAGAATGTTCATGACCGCCTATCGTTTATTGAAGCGCTGCGTACAGAAAAATATGATTGCATTATCATCGATTATATTTTACCGGATATCGACGGCGTTGCAGCGTTAAAATTTGTCGCAGAATTATCGCCACGAACGCCCGCCCTTATTTATACCGGTTCTGTTGGTGAAGAAAAAGTTGTCGAGTGTATGAAAGCCGGCGCGGCAGATTTTGTTTTTAAGTCTCGCCCCCATCAATTATTTCCCGCTATTATTTCTGCCGTCAAATATCGGCGGCTCATCGAAGAACGCGTGCTTGCAGAAAACGCCGTGCATGAAAGCGAGCGTCGATATCAAACATTGACTGAGATGTCGCCTGTTGGAATTTTTCGTACAGATTGCAAGGGCAACACAACGTACGTGAATCCGCGCTGGTGCGAAATTTCCGGACTGGAAGCGGATAAAGCGATGGGCAATGGCTGGCTCGCTGTCGTTCATCCCGACGACCGTTCTGGTGTAACCTCCGGATGGGATATGGCTATTCAAGAACGAACGGTGTCATCAAAAAAATATCGATTCCTTCGCCCCGACGGAAAAATTTCGTGGGTGCTGGGATACGCCATTCCCGAACATAATTCTCAAGGCGAGTTAATCGGGTATGTTGGCACAATCACCGATATTACAGAGCTGACACAATCTGAAGAACAAGCGCGCAAACTTTCACGAGCAATCGAACAGGGGCCCTCGCTCGTGATCATAACGAATGTATCCGGCGAGATTGAATATGTAAATCCAAAATTTGAAGAGGTGACACAATATCGTTCCGAGGAAGTTCTGGGAAAAAATCCGCGCTTCTTGAAATCCGGTAAAACGCCGGCCAGCCAATATGCGGAACTTTGGAACACTCTTTTAAGCAAAAAAGAATGGCACGGAGAATTTCAAAATAAGAAAAAAAACGGCGAGTTATATTGGGAATCGGTTATGATTGCCCCCATCATCAACGAGAGAGGTGCCATTACGCACTTTGTCGCTGTGAAGGAAAATATTACCGCCCGAAAAAAATCTGAAGAGACTGTTCAGTTGCTCAGTCACACGGTTGAAAGCATTGGAGAATGTGTCAGCATCACCGATCTTCATAATCATATCCTGTATGCCAATAAAGCATTTTTAACAACCTACGGCTACACCGAAGAAGAAGTTCTGGGGAAACACATTAAAATGGTAGGTGTGTACACGGCCATCGACGATAAAGATGTTCTGGCTGCGACCTTGCAGGGAGGATGGCAGGGAGAGCTTATCAACCGAAAAAAAGACGGCACAGAATTTCCCATCGCTCTTTCGTCTTCGGCTGTGTACGATGAAACCGGTAACGCCATCGCGCTGGTCGGTGTTGCAACCGATATTACGGAACAAAAAAAATTGCAAGAGCAACTTTTTCAATCCCAAAAAATGGAAGCCATCGGACGATTGGCGGGCGGGGTTGCACACGACTACAACAATATGCTGAGCATTATTCTTGGGTATGCCAGAATGTTGAAAACAGATATGCCTCTGACAGAACCCGCAAGTCAAAAAGTGGATTCCATTATCGAAGCGGCAGAACGTTCCGTCAATCTGACCAAACAATTGCTTTCGTTTGCACGCAAACAAATTGTGATGCCTGTCCTCCTCAATCTCAACGAGGAAGTAACATTGCTTCACAAAATGCTGGAGCATTTAATTGGCGAAGATATATCATTGAACCTGCATTTGGCAAGTGATCTTTGGAAGATAAAAATGGATCCTGTGCAGATTACTCAAATTCTCACCAATCTTGCGACGAATGCACGCGATGCGATCACCAACGTCGGAACAATTATTATTGCAATTTCCAACATTGTGGTGGATACACGAATGATGATGGATGGAAGCGATATTCCTGTGGGTGAATATGTGTTGCTCACATTTAGTGACAGCGGAACAGGAATGACCCATAAGACGATGGAAAAAATCTTCGAACCGTTCTTTACCACTAAGCCGATGGGACAGGGAACGGGCCTGGGGCTATCCACCGTGTTTGGGATTATGAAACAAAATAATGGATATATTCACACTTACAGCGAACTCGGTCATGGAACGACGTTCAAATTATATTTCCCGCGGTGTCAGGAAGAGGAAACGATTTCTCTTGAGGAAAAAAAAGCGATACCGTTGAACGGGACAGAAACCATTCTTGTTGTCGAAGATGAACCCGACTTGATACATTTTGTTACGGTAGCATTAGAAGATTATGGCTATAAGGTGTTGAGTGTCGTTTCTCCGCTCGATGCCCTTACGCTCTGTCAAGAACATCAGCAGCACATCGACCTTCTGATCACAGATGTCATTATGCCGGAAATGAACGGGAAAGAATTGACAGACCATGTCCAGTCGCTGTATCCCCAAATTAAAACACTGTATATGTCCGGTTATACAGCAGATATCATTGCACGCCGCGGCATCCTGGATGACGATATTGAGTTCTTACAAAAACCGTTTACACCGCAAGCATTGGCGCAGAAAGTTCGAATCTTGCTGGATCACACCCCCAACGATAAGTTGCGGAACCAATAAATAATTTTCGGCGTTTGCATACAGGGTGTGGTACATTTCAATCCCATGAATTCAACTTGATTCTTGTGCCCGCCTCTGTTACATTGACAATAGAAAGTATCATTTAATTTGGGAGAATTGTATGGATGCACTACTGCTGGCGCGGTTGCAGTTTGCGATGACTATCGGGTTTCATTTTCTCTTTCCACCAATTTCTATCGGGTTGGGTTGGCTTTTAGTCATGATGGAGTGGTACGGCTGGAAAAAGAATGACGAGTTGTATGTTCGCATGGGAAAATTTTTTGCGAAACTGTTTGCGCTCACCTTTGCGGTCGGAGTTGCGACCGGCATTGTGATGGAATTTCAGTTCGGCACAAACTGGGCGACGTATTCAAAATTTGTCGGCGATATTTTCGGTGCGCCGCTTGCTGCCGAAGGTGTCTTCGCTTTTTTTCTTGAATCCGGTTTTTTAGGATTGTACCTCTTCGGGCGCAATAAAGTTTCCAAACCCATTCATTGGTTTTCTTCACTGATGGTTGCTGTCGGTGCAACGATTTCTGCATTCTGGATCATCGTTGCAAATTCGTGGCAGCAAACACCGGCTGGCTACGTTATCCGCAATGGCCGAGCAGAGCTGACAAGTTTTTATGATGCCGTCTTTAATCCTTCAACACTCATTCGTTATTTCCATACTGTCGATGCTGCATTAATTACAGGCGCATTCTTTGTGGCAGGCATTGCCGCATATTTAATTTTAAAAGGAAAAGAAATCGAGCTCGCACAGAAAGCCATGAAGCTCGCGGTCATCTTCGGCCTTATTACTTCCTTGCTGGAGTTGATGCCGTTTGGCCATGAGCATGCAAAACAGGTTGCACGCACACAACCGGAAAAATTTGCGGCCATCGAAGGATTGTACACATCGCAACCTCAAGCGCCAATGGTGTTATTTGCGGTACCGTTCACAAAGCCGCCGGAACTCAAAGCTGTTGTTGAAATACAAGGAGTACTAAGTTGGATGGCGTTCGGCGATGTGAACGCACATATCAAAGGCATCAATGAATTCCCGCGAGAAAATATTCCACCTTTATGGTTGACGTTTGTTTCGTTCCATAACATGGTTGTGCTCGGAATGTTTTTCATTGCGATAACACTTTATGCAACCTATTTGTTGTGGAAAAAAAATCTGTTTGAAAAAAAATGGCTCTTGAAATTATTTACCTGGTCTATTCCCTTGCCGCTTGCGGCATGCCAGCTTGGCTGGATGGCGGCGGAGGTTGGCAGACAGCCGTGGATCGTGTACGGCTTGCTGCGCACAGCAGATGCTTCTTCAATTACCGTGAGCGCTCCCGAAATTCTTTTTTCCATCATCCTGTTCGGATGCGTTTATCTCTTGTTGGGTGCATTGTATATTTATCTTCTCGTTCGTGAAGTCAAACACGGACCCGAACCGGCAAATGGATAGGAGAATATGACCATGGATTTAAATTCAATTTGGTTCTGGCTTGTCGGCGTGCTGATCATCGGCTACGCGATTTTAGATGGATTCGATTTCGGCGTCGGCATTCTTTCTCTTTTTGCAAAGAATGAAGAGGAACGCCGCATTCACATGAACGCCATCGGTCCCGTTTGGGACGGCAATGAAGTCTGGCTGCTGACCGGCGGCGGCGCATTGTTTGCAGCGTTCCCGGTTGTCTATGCAACGGTCTTCAGTGGATTTTATCTTGCGTTGATGCTGCTGTTAGTTACTCTTATCGCGCGTGCTGTTTCGTTTGAGTTTCGTAGTAAGGTGGAATCATCTTCGTGGCGAAGAATTTGGGACTGGGCCTTCGGTCTTGGAAGTCTACTTCCCGCATTATTGTTCGGTGTCGCCATCGGAAATATTTTGCATGGCGTGCCTGTGGATACCGGTGGAAATTATCTTGGATCGTTTCTGGGATTGCTCAATCCGTTTTCCATCGGCGTGGGATTACTGAGCGTCGTTCTCTTCACCATGCACGGTGCAATTTATCTTGCATCAAAAACAGATGGTGCTTTGCAATCACGCGCGGTGGACTGGGCATCCAAGCTGTGGATTCTTTTTGTTCTTCTGTATGTCGTGATGACGTTGTGGTCGTGGCTCGGATCGCCGTTTTTATTTGCAGGATCGATGAAGAATCCGTTCTTCTTTATCTTTTTGATTCTCCTTGTCGGCACCATCGTGTATTTACCGATCGTTATAAAATCCGGAAAATTCGGGCGGGCGTTTTTCACTTCTTCGCTGTTGATTACGTCCATGCTCGGACAAATGGCGCTGAGTTTGTTTCCGCGACTGGTTCCTTCATCCATCGATCTTGCGTACAGTTTGACGATTTATAACGCATCCTCGAGTTCATTGACGTTACAAACCATGCTGATTATTGCTCTTGTCGGCGTGCCGATTGTGATTGCCTATTCTGCATTCATTCATTATGTATTTCGCGGAAAGGTCGAGATTACAAAAGAAAGTTATTAAAGAGAAGATGTTTTTTTACCGACAGGCGAAGGAAAAATCTTCGCCTGTTTTTTTATGTCTTGGTTGTATAATCGGCAGTGGTGAACCGCTTACAGTATCGGTGAAATCATCAAAAAGAAAAAAAGCAGGGGAAGAAAAATGAGCGAAGCAAAAAATAATCTTCGCGCAGAAACGAACGTGTGATGCCGGTACATCGAAATCGATAGAAATAGAAAAACAAAAGCAAGTATGAGCATCGCGCTAAAATAAATAATTCCAGCCATGCCAAGAAGCGTTGGCAGCAGTGACGCCGGGATCAAGACGATTGAATATATCAGTGTTTGCCTGCCCGTAATTTTCCCAGACGGGTCAAGGACACTCAAGATTTTGTATCCGGCACGTTCATAATCTTTTCGATACATCCATGCAAGCGCCAAAAAATGCGGCATCTGCCAGAAGAAAAGAATAAAAAACAATGCCCATGCTTCGCGCGAAAGATCTCCGCGCGTTACCGCCCAGCCTATCAGCGGCGGCAGCGCGCCGGGAATGCCGCCGACAATCGTCGCAAACGGCGTGCGGCGTTTCAACGGAGTGTAAACACATAAATAACTCGCCAGTGTCAGCGCTGCAAGAATTCCCGCCAGCAAATTTCCCGCAAGCGCGAGATATAAAATCCCACCGATTGCTAAAACGATTCCGAAGAATAATGCATCCGCAGAATCGATTCGGCCGGATGGTAGCGGGCGCTGTGCCGTGCGTTTCATCTGTGCATCGTAATCCCGTTCGATATATTGATTCAATGTTCCTGCCGCGCCGCCGACAAGCAGCGTTCCGATTAACGTGTGAATCAGTGAAATATAATTTCCCATTTCTCTTGCTGCAAGATAGGAACTTCCGACAGCCGTTAGAACGGAAAGCAATGTCAACTCCGGTTTCATCAGAAGAATATAATTTGTTAATCCAGAAGAACGATGAATCGATATAGCGTTTTCAAATTTCATTTTGTTGAGGATGATTGAAGCTGTGCTACTTTTTGCATGATGTACGCGGCTATTGAATCCGCTTCCGCCTGTCTCAGCCCCTGGTTCGGCATCGGCGGATAATCCGGATTTTTCTTTACAGGATTCATGATGAACGAAATCAATTCCGATTTCTTTCCTGCATATTTCGGTATCGTTTGAAGATACGGCGGCCCGACTTTCTTTGCATCGAACAAATGGCATGCAGAACATTTCGCGTTGTAAATGTCTTCGCCCGTGAACGTCACCGTCGTCACGCCAAGTTTCGATTGAAGGTCTTCCATTTCTTTTTCATGCTGTTTCGAAATAACGACGGCCTGGCTTCGTGTTGCCGTTCCGATGGCGGCATATTCACTTCCGATATACAATCCGACAGCGGTCAAAAAGAGAACAAAGCCGATCAGTGCTGCAGACGGTGTCTGGGACACATAGAACCCGTACGCAAAATGTGCGGCAAGGAAAAATGCGACGAGAGCTATTCCTGCAAGCGCATACAATGTTCCCGACATCGCTGCAGGCGAAACATTGGCAAGATTAATCAAGAGTGCAATCGGCAGCATTATTAAGGAAAAAGCAATCAATCGTTTGCCGGTTATTTGTACCGACAGCGAATCAGGTGCGTTGCCAGATTGCGAAAAAATGAAATAGGAAATTCCGAAACCTGTGCTTCCCGCGGCAATAGCGCCCATCAAAATAATTTTAAACCAAACGTTCAGCGAAAAGAAAACGGCAAACAGTGAATCGATGGTCGTCCATTCATCGGGAGCGGCGATCAGTGCGCAGGATGCAGCGAAGAATATCAGCCCGAGAATCAACAACGCAAGGCCATAGGTTCCCGATCGTTCGTACTGCTGTTTGGTTTCTATTCGGAACTGTTCCGCATCTGCTGCAATTGCCGATGGAGTTTTCTTTTCTGCTATCGATTGATAGGAAGACAGAATTTCTTGAATGCGAAATGTTTCTTTGTAGCTATAAACAAGATACAATCCAATGCACATGAAGACATAGCCGAATCCCGCCAGCGAGACAGAAAAAGACGGCGTCGATTGCAGCAATTGTGCGTATGAAAAAACAAGCGCCGCCCCGGGAATCGCCGCAAGAAAAACCGGAACGCTGCGCTGCTGTAATCCGCATGCCGCAAGTTTGTACGAGAGCGCAAGCGCTGCGGAATTCGATGCCTGCCTCCGATACCGGAACGACAACCAGACGGTACCAATCACAAATCCAACATACGGCAGTACGATCATCGAACTGATTGCAGCGACAAGCACAATAAGCCGGTAGTGTTCGAGCGAGGCAGGAAGCGCGATATCTTTTAAAAAGTCCATAAGAATTTTATTGTTCTGTCGGTGCCGGTGATGGAACCCAGGACGCCGCTTTATAGGGTTTCGATTGCGTGAGCGAGACTCGATGGTACCAGTTTTCAAATCCCGCAGAGTCTAATGAAACGACTTTCGTGTACATATACGAATGCTGCAGCCCGCAATATTCTGCGCATGCAATATCGTACGATGCCTGCCGGACCGTTTTGAACCACAACACATTTTCTCGATTCGGGATGACATCTTTCTTGATGCGGAACGCCGGAACATAAAACGAATGATTCACATCGATTGAATGAAGCGTGCACACAATCGGCGTGTTCATCGGAACGAACAGCGTGTCGGTTTGAACGCCGTTGGGATATTCGAACGTCCATCGCCACATTTGCGCCGTGACTTTCATCGGAAACGCACTGCTCGGCACATTTTGTTCGAGCAAGTAGCCGCGCCAGCCGAGATAAAATATTCCCATGAACAGAATGAGCGGTATGACAGTCCATGTTATTTCTAACGGGATATGGCCTTCGATGTCGGCCGGCTTCGGATTCTTCTTCCGGCTGTAGCGAATCACAAAAAACACCATCACGATCAAGATGCCGAGAAATACCAGCAGCGATATTCCGACAATCGTCAAGAATGTTGTATCGACATAATCTGAAAATGGAGATGATCCTGAAAACATGAATATTTCCGATCAGTGAAACGCGTAATCAAAAAATGTGAGCGAAATAAATATGAGAAACGTCACCAGAGCAACAAGAACAAAAATCCGGAATACACGTTCCTCAAATTTTAAATGCATGAAATTATTCAGCACGAACAAGCCTTTGACGGAAGCAATCACCAGCGCTGTGACGATAACCCAGCGGCCGAGATCGATACCGGCAAGTGCGACGGTAAGACACGTCAGGGCAACCAAACCAAGCCAGATAAGCAGATACTGGCCGTAGCTCACTATGTGCTGCGCGTGCGCTTCATGCTTTTCCATAGCTATATGTTCTTCCGGTGGTTTCATTTTCTCAATGAATTAAATAAAATAACGGGAATAAAAATATCCAGATGATATCCACGAGGTGCCAATAGAGCGCGCCGGCTTCAAGTTTCACAAAGGACGTTTGATGAATGATTCCCTTCGATAGAAACACTAATGAAAATGCGAGAACAGCCATACCGACAATCACATGAACGGCATGCAGCCCCGTCATCACATAATACAATCCGAAATAAAGAATCTCGCCGCTCGGCTTGTTCACCAATGTCGGCGACTGCGGATAAATGCCGATGGAAATTTTGTGGCTCCATTCGAAATATTTATTCACCAAAAATATCAGCGCAAGAAGAATCGTTGTGCTCACGAGCGCCATCGATAAATATTTTTTCCCATGCTGAATGGCCGTAATCGCCATGGCCACCGTCAAGCTGCTGGTGAGCAAAATGAGCGTATTGATCGTTCCGACAAACGTATCTAATTCTGCCGCGGCAAGACGGAATTCATCCGGATGCTTGAATCGATACACGGCATAAATAATAAACATCCCGCCGAACAAGATGAGCTCGCTGAAGAGGAACAGCCAGAGTCCCATGCGCGAACCGACATCATCCCGATGTTTGTGTTCGACCGCTGCTTCGATGGTTGTCACGCATGCTCCTTTGCGGCTTGAAGGATTTCGGAATAATCGTACGGTCCTTTTGTGACAACCGGAATTTCATGGAAATTTTCTGTCGGCGGCGGAGAAGCAACCGTCCACTCCAATGTCGCTCCGCCCCATGGATTTGCCGAAGCTCTCGTTCCTCTTCTCAACGAAACAAGAAGATTGATAATGAGAACAAGAATACCGATCGCCATCACCCATGAACCAATTGTTGCAACACGATGAAGCGTTTCAAACTGTGCAAGATAATGGTAATACCTTCGCGGCATACCGAGATACC
>DATKMP010000101.1:0-11824 GCA_035541775.1 Bacteroidota bacterium
AGCGGCGAGGAAATAAAAATGATGGTACAACTGAAAACAGATTGTTTTGTGTACGTGTTGTATTACGGCGCGAACAAAGAAGTGCAGTTGTTGTTCCCGTACAAACTCCGGCAATTTCAAGATGACTATGCCACGGAAAAAAATTATTACATTCCTGCCGGCCGTACATGGATTGAGTTAGATCAAAATCCCGGAAAGGAAACATTCTTTCTGATTGCTTCCAACGAACGCTTGCTGGATATTGAAGCGAAGTATGGCGATTATATCTCCGCCGATGCGTCGAAAAAACCTGCGGCGGCTGAAGCTCTTGTTGCCGAAATCCGCGCCGTGCGAAAACATTATGCAACATTTGCAACACTGGCGGAAAAACCGATCAGTATCGGGGGCAATATTCGCGGAACGGAGAAGGTGGAAGAAAAGCAACGCCATGACGTTTCAGAGATTGCAACGGAAATCACAGCAAAAAATTTCTACAGCAAAACGTTTACCATTGACCACCAATAAAACACGAACCTGGAGAGACACGCTGATCATCAGCGTGTCTGCTCTTGCGCTCGGGCACTTTCTCTTTTGGCTGCTTCCCGGAATTTTCCAAACGTGGAACGGGCAAGCTGCCGATCAAATGTTTGTGCTGCGTTCGCATTATTTCCCGTCCCGCATTCCATACGACAGTACCATCATCCATGTGTGCGAAACAGATAGTACGAAATTGGTGCTAACGAGTTCCTACACAACGCGCAAACCGTATGCACAAATTATTCGTAATCTTGGCGATTTGAAAGCGGCGATGCAGGTGTGGGATTATATTTTTCGCGATCCGCTTTCCTCAGACGAAGATTCAACATTGATTGAAAGCAGCAACCATGCAAACAATGTGTACTTTGGCGCTGAACTGAATGTTCAAGACGACGTACACAAGCAGCGAATGCTGCAGAACGAATATCTTTCAAAAACAAAATGGCATGTGCAAGTTGCCGGCGACATAAGCAGGATGTATGTCGGCGCCAATCCGATCAGTACCTTTGCTGCATTGGCATCGTCGTCGCGAGGAGTGGGATATTTGAATGTCAAATTCGACCGTGACGGAATTTTTCGCCGTGCACCGCTGCTGATTCGATATGAAGATGGATTTTATCCAAGTTTTCCATTTCATGCCATTTGCGATTATTTACATGTTCCGCCGGAGCACATTACCGTCTGTCCGGGAAAAAATATTACCCTTCAAGGCGCGTACCGCCCTGGCCAGCCGCCGCACGATATTCGTATTCCTGTCGATGAACATTGCAACTTAATCGTAAATTTTGTCGGCCCGTGGGATCGAATGCTGCATTATACAATGCTGCAACTCTACCATGTTTCCGATGACCGTGATGCGATGGAGTTCGATTGGCAGCCGCAGTTTGAAGGAAAAATTGTCGTGGTCAATGAAACCTCCACCGGTGCGTCCGATATTCAATCGGTTCCGACAGAAAGCTGGTATCCGCTGGGTGGATTACATGCCAATGTGATGAATACCATTTTAACGGAAAATTTTTTACACGAAATCAATCCATGGGCCATGGTGGGTATTGAATTGGTGTTGTTGACCTTTATCGTGTTCTTCACAATCAAGTTTTCGTCGCGCGGCATGTGGATAGGCGCTATCGCGCTGTTAGTCAGTTATGTTTTGATCGCTCTGGCGGTATTTTTGTACGGAAATCTTATCATCAACATTGTTCGTCCTATTGTCATTTGTACTGCAGCAGTGTTCGGCGTGTTGGCGTACCGGTTTATCAATGAAGAACGCGAAAAAGAATCGTTGCGGCAGTCCTTCGAATCGTACTTGCCGCCGTCGGTCGTCAAACGCCAACTGGCGCATCCAGAAACGGTGCTGGAAGTTCAGAAGAAAGAACTCACCATTCTGTTTAGCGACATCAAAAGTTTTACGACGTATTCATCCACGATGACGCCGGATCAAATCCAAAAATTTCTTGCGGAATATTTTGAAGCGATGGTCAATATTGTCTTCAAGTATGAAGGCACGGTCGATAAATATATCGGCGATGGCTTGATGGTATTTTTTGGGGCGCCGGAACCGCAGCCGGATCATGCCGTGCGTTGTGTCCGCGCGGCAATCGAAATGCAGAAAAAATGCCGCGAGTTGAAAGAAAAGTGGGTGCGCGAAGGATTGTTTCCGCTGCGGATTCGTATCGGCGTGAATACGGGAGAAGTGGTTGTGGGCAATATGGGAACGCCGAAAAAACTTTCGTACACGGTGCTTGGCTCCGATGTTAATCTTGCCAACCGCCTTGAATCGAACGCGCCGGTGGAAGGCATTATGATTTCTCGACGGACGTACGAGTTGATCAAAGATCACATTCCAACCCTTCCTCACGAAAAAATTTTAGTAAAAGGCCTCGATACGCCCATCGAAGTGTTCACGGTGCCGGTGGACGAACAACTGCAGCCCTCTACTTGATTTTGGCGTCGGCAATACGGATATTACTTCTACTATGAGGAATAAGTAAAAGAAAATGCCGGTGCCGTTACTCAATACCAAAGGAACCCATTGGTCATCGGAAGACGGTTTTCGTTACTGCGAACACCTTGCGCGAACGCATTACGAAAATTTTCCGGTTGCATCTCGTTTTGTTCCAAAAGATCTTCGTAAATATGTATGGGCGATCTATGCATTTGCCCGTACTGCCGACGACTTTGCCGATGAACCCGGCTACACTCTTGCCGAACGAATTGACAATTTGAATGGCTGGGAAGAGCAATTGTTTGAGGCGTACGATGGAAACCCATCGCACCGTGTCTTTGCAGCATTGGCCGAAACAGTGGAGCGATTTCAAATTCCGGTTGAATTGTTTCAGGATCTTCTCGCCGCCTTTCGCTCCGATATTTCGACGCATCGTTATGAAACATTCGACGATGTCGTCTTCTATTGCAGCCATTCTGCCAATCCTATCGGCCGCTTGATGCTGATCCTGTTTAATTATCGCAGCGAGCGCTTGATGGAGTTATCGGATTCTCTTTGCACGGCACTGCAATTGACCAATTTTTGGCAGGACATTTCAGTGGATATAAAAAAGAACCGCATTTATATTCCCCAGCAGGATATGGAAGAATTCCATTACACCGAACAGGATTTGTTGAAAGGAACGTTTGATGATCGTTTCCGAAATTTGTTAGCATTCGAAATGCGCCGCACGATGGAATTATTTCTTGCAAGCAAGCCGTTGCTTGCGATGGTGAAAAAACCATTATCCATGGAACTTGCCTTGACGTGGCATGGCGGAACGCAAATTCTCGAAAAAATTCAGAACCAAAACTTCAATGTGTTCGCTCAACGACCGGCATTGTCGTTCATCAATAAAGCCGCGCTTCTTTTCCGAACAATTTCTATGTACCTTTAATCTGTGCATACAGCAACACCATATTTACCGGAGTTGTCTCAGAACCGAAAGAGCAATTTCTATTATTCGTTTCTCAGCTTGCCGCGCTTGAAACGCGACGCGATTGAAACGATCTACGCATTTTGCCGCGTCACCGACGATATTGTGGACGAAGGCGGTGATGAAAAAGAAAACCATGCTCGATTGTTACAATGGACAGATGAGTTGAAGCGTTCGCTCTACGGCGTTTCGCATTATACCTTGTTGAACAAGCTTTCAGCCATCATTAATCATTTTCAAATTCCCATCGACCATTTTTATGATTTGATCAAAGGTATGGAAATGGATTTGACACAAAAACGGTACGGCACGTTTTCCGAATTGGAATTGTATTGCTACCGTGTTGCATCGACGGTGGGATTGATATCTGCAGAAGTTTTCGGCTATAAAAATGCGAAGACAAAAGAATATGCCGTTCATCTCGGCCTCGCGTTGCAGCTGACCAATATTCTGCGCGACGTCAAAGCCGATGCAAAGAAGGGAAGAATTTATCTTCCGTTAGAAGATTTGCAGCGATTCGGATATTCGGAAAGCGATCTCTTGAATTCGACCTACAACGAACAATTTGTTGCGTTGATGAAATTCGAATGCGAGCGCGCCCATGAATATTATCGCCGCGCAAAAGCATGCCTTGCCGAAGAAGATAAATCGCTTTTCACGGCTGCGCGGACCATGGGCAATATTTATTATTTACTGCTGCTGCGCATCGAACGTGCCCACTATAACGTTTTTTCCAAGCGCATCCGCTTAGCATCGCCGTTTAAAATTTTGGTTGCGATGGTGCTGCAGCTGCGGAATAAACTTCCAAAAAATTTTCATCGGTACGTCCACACGGAACTGCCCGCGTAATGCTGCAGCCCGCATCCATTCTTCATCGGCAAAAGTTTTCCCGTCGGTTCTATAAACATTGCATTCTGCTTCGGGCGTTTGTATATTACCTAAAGAGGAATCAAAGATTTTAATCGATGTTTATCGCCGATCTTCTTATACTCGCGATCTTGTTTTTAATTCAAGCAGCTTTCGTGCTCTTAGTAGCCGGCCCTCTTATTTTATTAAAACCCGTCCGAAGAAAACCTGCATGGTACGCACGCTTCACCACACTGCTGGAACCGCGAGATGCAAATCTTCCGCAGCAGGATGTGACGTTTGAAACATTCGACGGATTTCATTTACAGGGATGGCTTCTTGTACAAAAGGAGCGACCCCAAGGAACAATTATTTATATGCATGGTGTCGGCGATTGCAAAGTGGGCGGCGTGGAGTTTGCCCGGTCGATGTATCATCATGGTTTTAATGTTTTTTTGTACGATTCACGCGAGCACGGCGAAAGCGAAGGAAATTATTGCACATACGGCTTTTACGAAAAACATGACCTTGTTGCCGCGATAACATATCTCCAATCGTTGAAGGATGTCACACTCGGAAAAATTGGTGTGTTTGGAACTTCAATGGGCGCAGCCGTTGCCATACAAACTGCCGCAATCGATCGCCGTATCGCTGCGGTTGTATCCGAGGGAAGTTTTGCATCCCTGCGGACTATTTTTGTGGATTATCAAACGCGCATTGTAAAATTACCGTGGCATTTTTTACGGAACATTGCGCTTGTCCAATCGCAAAAAACGGCAAACTTTAAAGCACGCCTCGTTGCACCGATTGAAGATGTGAAAAAAGTTCACATACCGATTTTATTTGTTCACGGCGAAAAAGATTCGTTCATCAAGAATGAGTATTCGAAAAAATTATTCGATGCGGCGAATGAACCGAAAGAACTTCTCATCGTGCCCGGTGCCGATCACAATAATGTCTGGGAAATCGGCGGGCCGATGTATGAACAAGCAGTGGCATCGTTTTTTGAGAAACATCTATCGTTATGATCATTGCGAGGATGATGTATGAAAACGCGAGCCGTTGTTCCAGTTAATTATGTCGAAGAACGCATTTTTATTATTCGCGGGTTGAAAGTGATGCTCGATCGCGATCTTGCCGATTTGTACGGCGTCGAAACGAAATATCTCAACCGACAAGTCAAACGAAATCGAGATCGCTTCCCTCATGAATTTGTTTTTCAACTCACAAAATCGGAACGCAACGAACTGGTGACAAATTGGCACCGGTTCGAATCTCTCAAGCATTCGTCCACGTTGCCGTATGCATTTAGCGAGCACGGTGTTGCGATGCTTGCCACGGTAATTAAAAGTCCAAGAGCGGTCAAGATGAGTATCGTAATCGTAAAGGCCTTTGTTCGGTTACGCGATATTCTTTCCAGTCACAAAGAGCTGGCAGAGAAATTACAACTGCTCGAGAAGCGTCTCGATCGGCACGACGAAGAAATTCAAACGATTGTTGAAGCCATCCATCAATTGCTTCAGCCGCCGGCCAAACCGAGAAATCCTATCGGGTTCCGAATCAATGAACCGCAAACAGCATACCATCCGAGAAAACATTTGCAGTAATCCAATGAAAAAAATATTCGTTTGTTTTTTATTTCTGTCATCGATTCTTTCCGCGCAAACGCCATTTTCAACAGACAGCGCGTTATCCTATCTCAAAACACTTTCTGTTGATATCGGTCCACGGCCATTCGGATCGCCGAACGAACGGCGAGCGATGGAATTTGGATTGAAAAAATTTCGTGAATTCGATTTGGCGACGACGTATGTTCTTTCCATTCGATCTGTTGATGGAACCGGTTATCGTCCTGCCTACAACACTAACAGCGGCGTTGTGGTTGGAATCTTGCCCGGAAGCTCAAGCAGAATAATTCTCATCGGCGGGCATATCGATTCGGCGTCACCATTTGTCCCGGGTGCGAATGATGATGCTTCCGGCGCCGCGACCGTAATCGAACTTGCGCGTATATTGTCGAAACAAAAGCATGAGTACACACTCATGTTTTGTTTATGGGGAGGTGAAGAAGCCGGGTTGTGCGGATCGAATGCGTTTGTAAAACACGATCCGCATATCGACAGCGTGGCGCTGATGCTGCAAGTGGATATGGCGAATGGCAGCGAGTGGCTGATGCCGATGTTCGACGTGCATACACACAGTGCGCCGCGCTGGTTGGTGCAGGCAGCGTACGAAGAATTTTTTAAACTCGGTTACACCGGCTTGCGATATCCAACGAATTTTTTCGCAGAAAACTATGCACTTCCGCTCGGGGAAATCAGTTCGGATCATGAGCCGTTTTTACAAAAAGGAATTCCTGCCATCGATTTTACATCGAACCCGCTCGATCCAATTCACACGCAGCAAGATGACCTTGAACATTTTAAACCTTCGGGATTAAAACGGAGCGGCGATCTTGTTTATAATCTTGTGCAACGATTCGATGCAGGCGTGCCGCAAGAAAAATTAGGAAATTATTTTCTCATTCAATTCGGACACATTCCCGTTTTTATTCCCTTCCATATTCTTTACGTATTTATTGCTCTTTCAATATTCATCGCACTGTTTACAGCATTTCAAACTCGAAAGCGCAGAACAGAACTCGATTGGCAACAATCACCAAAGCATCCGGTTGCCAAATTGCTGCTTATAGCAATTATCGTTCAAGCATGTGTTTGGCTTTCGGAAAATATTATCGGATGGATCAAAGGCGTGCGCTATCCATGGATATCTTTTCCGGAAGGATATTTTCTCCTCGGATTGTTTTCAGCGTTGATTGGTATTGTTGTTTCATTATATCTTACGCCGAAATTAAAATTAAGTCACGATCCGTATCGCTGGTATTTACGATCGGCCGGATGGCTCGCAGCATTTATCGTTTTGTTTTCATTTAGCGGAATAAAGTTAGCGACTTATCCGGCAACGGCATTGCTGCTTATTTCTTTTGCAATGCTGGTGCGCAAGCCATGGCTAAAATTTATTTTCTGGATCCTCTCGCCGCATTTCATGTTTCATCTTGCATTCTCGGAAGGGTTCACGTTGTTCAGCCGTACGCTTGCATTGAACACGCTTGTGAGTAATCGATTAAGCGTCGTCTTTCACATTCTCTACATCGTCGTGTTTGCATTATATTCATTCTCGTTCTTATTGGGATTCGCAGCAATGTATTTTGATTCCGGAATCGATTTATTGTGGTTGAAACGCTGGCGGTCGGTCAAAGGAATCATTGCAGTGTCAAGTCTGTTTTTCATTTGTTTGATTGCATTATATTTTGTTCCATCGTATTCCGATTCGTGGAGACAAACGATTGGTGTTGAAGAGTTCGTCGATGGTACCAGCGGAAACGGTACTGTGACATTAAAGAGTAATGAGTATATGAAAGATGCCCGCGTTTGTTTCGATAATAAGGATTCTATTATTACCAATGACGACCGGGAAATTTTATTGAAACGATTTCCAACGAATCCACAATCGGTATGGCTACAGGAAAATCGTACTATGACAGTAATGCATCACGATTCCATGACAACGTTCGACATGGTGATACATCTTCATTCAAAATATCGTCCACATATTTTGAACATTGAATTTTCTGCCGGTGGACATTTGGTTGAAGAAGTATCCACGCCATATACATCGACGATTAGCGGCCATACTGTTGCGATACGATGGGAAACATTCCCGGATACAGCGTTAACAATCCCAATTCATTTTACGGTTGTTCGCGGCGACAGCGTTCTTGAAACGACAGAAGCGAATTATATTGAATTGATGGAACCGGTAACAGTTCAAAAGCAGTGGACGAATGTTGTTCCGCAAACAATCATCCGGACAACATCCGTCCTGAAGTAATATCGTTACACGCGGTGCAGTAACACAACGTTTTCGATATGGTAGGTATGCGGGAACATATCGACCGGCTGCATTTTTACAAGACGGTATTTTGATTCGCACAATGTTTTCACATCGCGCGCTTGTGTTGCGGGATTACAGCTTACATACACGATGCGTTCCGGTGCGATATTCATAATTTCTTCGACCACTTTTGGATGCATACCGTTTCGCGGCGGATCGATCACCATCACATCGGGTTTTGGATGCGAGGACATCCACTCAGTATCCTTTGTCAGCCGGTCTTTTAAATCGCCGAGAAGAAATGTGCAATTGGAAATATTGTTCCGTTCTGCATTACGTTTTGCATCTTCAATTGCGCTTTCCACCGATTCGATGCCGATGACACTTTTTACGGCATCAGAAATAAATAATGAAATGCTGCCGGTGCCGCAATATAAATCGTACACGACATCCGTCGATTTGAAATCGGCAAAATCCTTTGCAACCTGATACAATCGTTCGGCTTGCAAAACATTCGTCTGAAAGAACGAACTTGCCGAAATATCGAAATGGTGTGCACCGAGTTGTTCGTGAATAACTCCATCACCCAGATATACATGCTCTTCCTGTCCGAACGCAATCTGTGCTTTTTTATAGTTGATGGTGTTGACGATGGTCGTTACTTCCGGTATACTTGATGTGATTGCCTTTGTAAATTCTTGCATCAATTCATTTTTGTGCTCGAACGTGACAAGATTGACCATCACTTCTTTCGTATGTTTGCTTTCGCGAATGACGAGGAAACGGAGATAACCGGATTCGGATCGCGAATCGTAAATCGACAATTGTTTTTCTCTTGAAAACTGACGGGTGAAATTTAAAATACGATTCGAAACTTCCGACTGAAGAAAACATTCTTCAAGATCGAGCACTTTATCGAAACGCGCGGGCACGTGCAAGCCAAGGTAGACAGGAGAAGGTACGAGGGAAATGGTGTCAGTACCTTCTTCAACATTCGTTGAAGATTTTTCGGGCGGTGTCGTCAGCCATTGTTTGTCGGCAAAGGTATATTCCATTTTTCCGCGGTAGAAGAAAATATTTTCTGAACCGATGATCGGCAGCATTTCGAAATCGGAAAAACCGCCGAGATGTTCGAAGGCATCTTTCACCTGCTGCTGCTTGAATTCTAATTGTGCCGGATAATCCACATGCTGCCATTTGCATCCGCCGCAAGCGCCGAAATACTTACAGCGCGGCTGCACACGATATTTTGATGGAGTGACGACGTTGATCACCTTTGATTCGGCAAAATTCTTTTTTGTCTTTAAAATTTTGACCGTTGCAACATCGCCGGGCACTGCGCCTTCAACAAAGACAACCATGTTATCATGGCGGGCGATACACTTGCCTTCGAACGCAGAACTTGCTATTTCAATTGTTAGTTCGTCATCACGTTTTATTTTTTTTATTTCATCCAT
Organism: Bacteroidota bacterium; assembly: GCA_035541775.1. Taxonomy (GTDB): domain Bacteria; phylum Bacteroidota; class Ignavibacteria; order UBA10030; family UBA10030; genus DATKMP01. Next base: position 9,635 of record DATKMP010000101.1, read on the forward strand.
ACCATTCCTGACAATAAAAAAACCTCTGACAGTCGTATCAGAGGTTTGGTTTCATAATACAAAGACCGGAAATATTCTGATCTTACATTGATCGAGCGGCTTTGAGCAGTGCTTCGACTTTTTCCGGTGTTTCTGCTTCAGCATAGAAACGAATCAACGGCTCCGTACCGGAAGCACGCACCAGCACCCAGCCGTTTTCCAAAAACAGTTTGAATCCGTCTTTGGTTTCAACACGCTGCACAGGAAACCCTGCAATCTGCTTTACGCCTTTTTTGTACGTTGCCATAATGCGGTTCTTTTCTTTTTCGGTGAGATGCGCATCGTAGCGATTGTAGAAAAACCATCCGTACTCGTTCATAATTTCTTCCACGAGTTCGCTGAGTTTCTTTTTTCGTGTTGCCATAATTTCGCACAGCAGCAGCCCGATGTATGTGCCGTCGCGTTCCGGCAAATGGCCTTTCACGCCAAGTCCGCCGCTTTCTTCCGCCGCGATCAAAATGTCGCGCTCGATCATCAACTGGCAGAGATATTTAAATCCCACCGGTGTTTCGTGCAATACCAAGTTATATTTCTTGCACATCTTATTGATGACCTGACTGACGGAAAACGATTTTGCCACTTCACCGGTCATGTGTTTTTGTTCGATAAAATATTTTAAGAGAAGCGCGAATACGCGATGCGAATCCACAAAATTTCCTTGTTCATCGAATGCACCGATACGGTCCGCATCGCCGTCGGTTGCGATACCGATGTCGCTGCCGGATTTTTTAATAACTTCGATTAATTCCGCTGTGTGCTGCGGCAGCGGTTCGGGATGATGGCCGCCGAAGGACGGATTAAAATCGCCGCGAATGGATGCATTCAATGGAAGAATTTGATCCATCACGCCCTGGCCGGCGCCGTGCATTGCATCGTACGCAATTTTAATTCCAGCCGATTTGATAAGGTCGATATTGATTTTACTCTTGATATCGTCGATGTAGATGGATGTGAAATCGATTATTTTGATGATTTCTTTTTCCACTAATTGATCGAACGATTTTTTGAGCAAAACATCTTTCTTAATAATTTTTGCAAGTTCTTTTTCAACTTTTGCCACAGCTTCCGGAAATGCCGGCCCGCCGAAATCGCCTTTGATTTTAAATCCGTTATACTTTGCAGGATTATGACTTGCCGTGATGATGATGCCGGCGGCTGCATTGAATTTCTTCGTCAGCAGCGATACCATCGGTGTGGATGAAATTTTATCGGAGAGAATAACCTTGATGCCGCGATTGCCGAGCACTTCAGAAACCTTCTCTGCAAATTCTCTGGAAAGAAATCGTGAATCGTATCCGACGACGATTCCGTTTTTAATTTTTTTGTGCTTCTTGTAAAACGTCGCCGTCGCAAGCGCAACTTTTGCAATGTTGTCGAATGTAAAATCGGCGGCGATCACACCGCGCCAGCCGTCGGTTCCGAATTTAATTTTTGGTGCTGCCATAACAATTCCTTAGTACATTAATGTTAAATTTTCTCGAGAATATCCCCATCCGCTGGAATCTGGATTTTCCACCGAAGTAAGAGTTACTTTCCCATAATCAATCGATCGCTTTATCAATCCTTCTGAACTTACATAATCATACCAAATGATATTGGGATTGATAGTAGGCAACTGTGTCTGAATTTTCGCACAGGAAAAAAACAAATTATTGATTTGAAGTGTCTCTGTTCCAACCACATTTCGTGTTTCTAAAAATGGATTATGGCAGCTTGTCCATGCCATCCCGCTTGATAAAGGATATTTATAGACGGTTCGATATTCATCACGGAACAAAATAGAATCCGCTATACCACACGTATTTAAAATTTTGGCAAGAGCATTTGGTATCAAAGAAAATACCGGCAATCGTTGATATTTCTGTTGAAGCCGTGTAGCCGTTCCGGTTTTCGGTAATGATAAAACCGAACAATAATTGCTATAAGCCACCTCGATTAATGAATCTCCTGCCAATTGATACCATACTGTCTCGCTGCCGTCATGAAGAGACGCGGCTTCATATCGAATCAAATGTGTAAAAGTACCAAGGGAGTCGGAGACGGACGCAATCCGTACAGAAATGGTATCGGTATTCGACGTCAATGTCTTTCCAGTCGAATCTGTTGTAACCAAAAGCCAACTGTACGTCCAGCTCTTATTTATTGAAAAAT
>DATKMP010000102.1:0-7724 GCA_035541775.1 Bacteroidota bacterium
CACGCGGCGTCGCTGCGTCACCCTTTCGGGCATTGCGCAATATTCCTCACTGCTGCCTCCCGTAGGAGTCTGGACCGTGTCTCAGTTCCAGTGTGGCTGATCGTCCTCTCAGACCAGCTACCCATCGTCGACTTGGTGGGCTGTTACTCCGCCAACTATCTAATGGGACGCAGGTTCATCTAAAAGCGCCTTTCGGCCTTTAACAACATCATCATGTGATGCCGCTGCGTTATCGGGTATTAGCCTCGATTTCTCGAAGTTGTTCCCGTCCTTTAGGCAGATTACCTACGTGTTACTCACCCTTGCGCCGGTTTACTCGAAATATTGCTACTTCTTTCTCCCAAGACTTGCATGTGTTAGGCACGCCGCCAGCGTTCGTCCTGAGCCAGGATCAAACTCTCCATTGTAGAAATTTTAATTTCTCAATTTCAAGTATGAACCATAGCTGTGTGCATTTATGCACGTTGCATTGGTATAAAAAAAACTCAACGTTATTGACGTTAGTTGTGCACACTTTTTCAAAGAACATCTTTACGAAAAAAATGCCCATCCGACATCAATGGGCTTTTCAATTTCTTCAAGTAACAACCGCATTTCTCTTGCGGGTTATCAATATAGCATGTCAATACTTAAATGTCAACACCTTTCTGATTTATTTTCAAAATATTTTAGAGATACTTTTGCTTACTGCTTTATTCGCATTAATTTTTCACGAACCTGTTTTTCTAAACGGAAATGTTCATCGGCAGAGATATGAAACCTTTCTCTAAAAAACTCCAAGCGTTCAGATTCTTCCGAAGAAATGCCGCCATCCTGCCAAGCCACCGTCAGCGCGTGAATATACACTTCTATTTGTAACTCACGTTCTAAACTTTCATGTTCGCCGCTGCCAATACCAAGAGTCTGACGCAATACCGACAACATCGCCTCTTCGTCTTTACTCACAACGCCATCTGCCCATGCTTGCTTTAATGCTTGAGCGTACGCTTGCAACGCAATCATCCCTGTTGCATGTTGCTGCGTTGAGGCGTTATTGTGTGGTTCGGTTTTTTTTTCTTCTTTTGTTATTGATCCCGTTTGTTTTTCTTGCTTTGAATTTTGCGATGTACTTTCCGCGCGAGGAAGAGCTTCTGCATTTTTCTGCGCCGAAATAGATTGTATCGGGGAAATTATTTTTGTTTCGATCGCGCTGTTTGATGACGTTTCTTGAACGACGGGCGCAGGTACGCCTTTTGTTTTTTGCTCAAGAATTTTTTTCTTCAGCTCTTCTACTCTTTTCCGTTGTTCTTCTAAGTCCGTCATGATGTGTCATGCTGCTACTTCACAAGAGCGCGCTGGGGTGCTGTTGATTTGAAAATGACAATACCGTATCGACATTGTTGTCATTACTTCTACGGCTTATCCGGCAAATCGCGGAAGGCAGATCCGAATAAATCGTCAGCATTGGAAGAATCGATAAATCCTTCAAATTCTTCTCCTTCCAATTCTTTTTTGCGCGCTAAAAAAAGCAGCAACGAAATTGCAGTGCCTGCGAGTAATCCAAGAATGAGGTACTTCTTCATAAAAAACTCCTTACTGTAAAACGCGGCGCACATACAAATGCACCGCGTTTCGTAGCGGAAAATTATTGTGCAATCGGTGCAGAGGGCGGTGCCTGTACTTCCTCGCCTTCGGTAGATTGCGCTTTGATCGTCTGCACTTCGTTTCGAATCTCTTGCGCTTTCTTTTTTAAATTTGCCATATGTTTGCGTAAGCGCACGCCGGCAGACTTATTTTGTTTCAAATAAAATTTGTCGAAGTCCACTTTGAATGTAGCGACGAGATCTAATAATTCTTGATAACGATCCATGTTGTACTCCTATGTAATTATTGTATGGTTGAATTCATTTTTCATTTACGAATGTTTTGAATAATATTTTGCAGCTTCCGATTTCATCTTCAAGAGAAGTTCATCACGCTTTTCATATAGCCGTTTCAGTTTGCGTGGCTTTCGTTTTGCAAGCGCGTACGAAACTAACATCGGAAATGCCACGGTCGAATCCAAATAACAAACAACCGTATCCGGCAGTTGCTTGGGATCGATTTTTCCCCAGCTCACAGCTTCCGACGGCGTGGCGCCGGAAAGTCCGCCCGTATCGGGACGCGCGTCGGTAATCTGAACAAAATAATCATGTCCTTTTTCATCGATGTGCAAGACTTCCTGTATCTGCGGTTCCGTTTGCAGCATAAAATTTTTCGGCGATCCGCCGCCGAGAATCAACACGCCGCTCTTGCCGCCGCTTCGTTTTGCATTCAACACAATCGCCGCCGTCTCATTCACATCGGCAATCGTATCGTAGCGCAATCGATTTTCAAACAGCGCCATCGCTGCAACATTCATTCCGATCGAACTATCGCCCGGCGAAGAAGTAAAGACCGGCACGCCGCATCGATACGCTGTGCCTAAAACACTTTCAAACGGCAGTCTTAATTTTTTCTCGCGAGCTGCAATATATTTTCCGATTTTATAATGAAACTCCGACGTGCTCATATTACTTTGAAATTCCGGCGCTTGAATCACGGTTCGGAAAAATTCATCGGTATCCAACAGTACTTCATAATCGAATAAAATATCATAAATACGGATGACGCCTTCTTTGCGCAGCTTTGTGTCGTCGGCAAACGGCGAACCGCGATGCAGCGCATGCCCAATAGCAAAATGCGTGTCGTGATATAAATTTGCGCCCGTGCTGACAATCCAATCCACGAATCCTGCTTTGATCAGCGGAACGATGCACGAACCGCCGAGTCCTGCTGGCGTCAAAGCGCCCGTCACGCTCATGCCGATGGTAACATTCTCTTCCAGCATTTTCTCTGCATAAATACGCGCCGCTTCTGCAAGCCGCGCTGCATTATACGCTTGAAAATGCGATTCCATCAATTCCACAACGGAAATGTTTTTTTTGATCGGCCGTGGGTCGATTTTTTTTCCTTGAAGATATTTACTTCTGTGCTGCATTCAACCTCTATCAGTTGTTGATTTCATTGAAATTTTGATGGTAAGATAATCATTAGATTCCAAAGACGAAAGAGGATAGGCGAATTTTTTCATTTTTTGCAATTATATAAAACTGTGCCAAAGCGCAATATCTTGCCAAAAAATATCTGGAGCTGTGGCACATCGTCTCAAAAAATCTCCCAAGAAAAATGCATCATAGTCGAAAACGGCGCCTCCTCCCTTTCGTATATTTTCGAATCAATAAATCTCATGCACAATTTACTCTCCGGCAAAAGAAATCACAAATTGTCCGTTGCATTTCCATCGACTTCCAAATATATTGAAACATTATCTACAAGGAGCCATTTCTGTATGCAGAAGATTTTGGATGCCGGACATAATTATCTCGGTATCGGAAAAGAGAATTCATCGTTTGAACATGCCAAGATCGTTGTACTGCCCGTGCCCTATCAGTACATTCCTGAGGCAGGTTACGATGCCAAGAAAGCCCCGCAGGCAATTCTTGCAGCATCGCGCCACATGGAAGCATTCGATGAAGAAACCAAACGCGACCTTGCCAGCGAACGCGGCCTTGTAACCATGCCGCCGCTCGCCTTCGCCAAGAAATCGCACGAAGCTGTGCAACAATCGATTTACGATACCGTCCTCAAACTTGTGCAGCAAGATAAATTTGTCGCAACGCTCGGCGGCGACCACACTGTTACCACTGCGGCCATTGCGGCGCATGCAAAATTTTATTCCGATCTCTCCGTGATGCACTTCGGCGCGCATTCGCATTTGCGTTCTCACTTTCAAGGCGATAAATTTTGTAATGTCTCTGCCATGGCGCGCGTGTGTGAATTTCTCGACCCTCGCCGCTTGGTGCAAGTGGGCATCCGCTCGCAAAGCAAAGAAGAAGCGGAATTTATTCGCCAATTTGGCGTGCATTCATTTTTCATGCACGAAATTCGCAGCGGCACTTATACAAAAGTTTTAAAATACTGGGATGATTTTGTTGTCGAAGCATTGACGGATAATGTGTACGTCACGTTCGATGTCAGCGCCTTTGACCCTTCCGTTATTCCGGCAACTGCATCGCCGGAACCCGGCGGATTGTTATGGAATGAAACGATGCAGTGCTTTAAAAAAATAATTCGAAAGAAACGCATTATCGGATTCGATGTTGTCGAGTTCTCTCCCGTCAAAGGATTATCGTATGCCGATAAAGCCGCCGCAAAATTGATTTCTAAAATTCTTAACTACGCATTATAACTGATGGAACAAACGTTTGAACAAATTGAACGCGCTTCGGCGCCGGCATTAGATGCCGTGCTCGGCTCACCCTTTCATGTACTGGACGATGGATTCGTCCGCGTGGTAGATTATATGGGAAACGATTCTGCGATTGTGCAGGCAGCGCGCGTTTCGTACGGCAAAGGCACAAAGAAATTGCGCGAAGACGAAGGATTGATCCGCTACCTGCTGCGGCACCATCACACATCGCCGTTCGAGATGTGCGAAATAAAATTTCACATCCGCGTGCCGATGGATTGCTGGCGCCAGTGGATCCGGCACCGCACCGCCAGCGTAAATGAATATTCCACACGCTATTCCATCGCTATCGATCACTCGCAGCAAACGCAGCCGGAGGAATGGCGATTGCAGGCAACCAGCAACCGGCAGGGCAGCGACGGCGTCCTCGACGCAGCGAAAGGAACACAGTTCACGCAGCGTGAACACGAACTGCATTCCCTCTCGCGAACAATCTATAATGAACGTATCGAAGCCGGCATTGCACGCGAGCAGGCGCGCAAAGATTTACCGCTCAGCACGTACACCGAAGCATACTGGAAAATTGATTTGCATAATCTTCTGCACTTTCTTGCCTTGCGTATGGATGCGCATGCGCAATTAGAAATCCGCAAGTACGCTACAACGATCGGCGAAGAAATTCTCAGCCGCTGGTGCCCGTTAGTCTGGCAGGCGTTTAATGATTACGATTTCGGCGGATTGGAATTATCCAAGCAAGAAATCGGCATCATCGCTAAGCTGCAAGCAGGCGATACGGACGGTGCATGGGCGCTTGCTGCGGAGTACGGTATGCTGCCGCCGCGCGGCGAGCCGATCAAGAAAAATCTCGAGCGCGAAGAGATGGAAGCGAAATTAGAAAAGCTCGGCATCCGTCCGCCGTGGCTTTCAAAATAAGCATTGTGAAAAAAATTATTATTGCCGCTGTTGCAAAAAACCGGGTGATCGGCAGCAACGGCAAACTGCCGTGGCATATTCCCGAAGACCTTCAGCATTTTAAAGAACTCACCACCGGTTACACAATTTTAATGGGACGAAAAACATTCGAATCCATCGGCCGTCCTCTTCCCCACCGGCGCAATGTCGTTCTCTCTTCACAAACAATTCCCGGTGTAGAAACTTTTTCCTCGATTGATTCAGCGTTCAATGCACTATCAAAGGAAGAAAACGTTTTTATCATCGGCGGCGGGAATGTTTTTGCACAAACTCTTCCACTTGCAGATGAAATGTATTTAACGTTGATCGATAAAGAGTATGATGGAAATGTTTTCTTCCCGGAATACGAGCAATTGCTTGCGCAACAGTTTTTATTAACGCATGAAGAAATCAAACAGGGATACAAATTTGTACATTATCGGAAGAGTTAAGCAAACTCTTCCATCAGTTGTCTTTATTTATGGACGACCTGTCCATAAATCAGTACAAAACTCTTTGCATACACTTCCATTTTCCATTGATCAATCGCATTATGCACTGGCATTATTATTGCCGATTCATTAACGAATCAGAAGGCGGTATTTTAAACAATTGCTCGGAGAAAACTTTATGAAGAAATTCTTTCTATTGTCAGCAGTACTGTTCGCCGGTTGTGCCACAAGCCAGTTAGAGAATATTGGCGTCGAAACCAATAATTCTGATGTTGTGAATTCCATCGTGTTAAGCTATGATGTCAAACAAGAGTACTCTACAAAATATTTCGGCATGATTAATTTTGCACTCGAAAACAAAACGAATAATTGGCTTCAAGTGGATAGCATCGAATTATTACCGTTAGTCGATAGCAGCATCACGCCGGTATTGAATAACGATCCGGATAATATCGATATTACCGGAGGAGAAAATCTCGATATCTGGTTTAAAGCGATGAGTCTGGAAAAACAAGTCGAATCGACGAATCGTCAGATGGTGTGGGGTTCCATTTCACTGGGAGCACATATCGGAGGAATGTTGAGCAACGATAACAATGTCAAAAACACAGCCGCCGCTCTCGGCACAATAAGCCATGAAATGATGACTATGGAAAAATATAATTTGATGAGAGAGCAAAACAATTTATCAAATTATTATCCGGAGGATCATTTATTTAGAACACCCTTTCGAATACCACCGGGACTTACCGTCAATAAGTGGATTGTGATCAATAGCCAAATAAAATCTCCCGATGAACCGTTCGCCGGCATGAGAATGAAGATGTACTTTCAAGACAAGATCGAAAAGGAATATGAACTTCGCTTCATTCCTGATGTGACAACGTATTCAGGAACATGGCAGCACACATTAATCCATAATACCTATCAGGTTCATCAATATAGAAAACATTATTGATTGCTTTCTTATTGTTGACAATCATAAAATAAAGCACTACTATGCATTCGTGCTCTGACAGCAGAGCACACAATTTTAAGCCGACACCGACATTTAAGAGACAGTTCGTTTTTTAGTGAAGAATATTCTTCGTGATTGTATCTCCTATTGCAACAGGATAAAACATGCGAGGGATGTGATGATACAAAGAAATGTCGTGCAGCAATCTGCATGGTTCGAACATCGAACAGGAACTGTTCGCCCTTTTTCCAACAACAAGTTTATCTTCAAAACATTTTCTACAAATTATTTCGATTCGATTTCCGGCATCACAAACTCCGGCGCGGATTGTTGTACATCCGCTGCGTTAACTGATGTGAACGTGGAAACGAATGATGCAGCAGCACGGATTGCTCCGGCATTGCCGCCTACCACACGAACATTGCTGCGGAAATTGCGGGATACGGCCTTGCCGGATAAGGCGGAAGAAATTGCCAAGCTTGCCGACGCAAACATGCCGGCGCTTGCGGCAGCAAACATTACCGCAGATACCATTACGGCTCTGCGCGCAAAAGCGGCTGCGTACCTCGATGCCATCGGCGCACGTGAAAGCAGCATGGGCAAGCGCAAGGGCGCGCGAACATCCATGGAAGAAGATTTTGACGAGATGGATGAAATTTTAGATGAAGAACTCGACCCCGCTATGGAATTAGTGCGGACATCGAATCCGGAATTTTACAATGCGTATTACGCCCTGCGCCCGGTAAAGAACACCGGCGTGCGGCATGAGAAGAAAGACGATTCAGTCGATAAAAAAGATGCCGCTAATAAAAATACGGAGACGGCGAAGAAGTAGCTATGAGCAATTAGCTTTTAGCGATTAGCAGATGAAAAAACCACCCCTCACTCCCCTCCTCAAGCGAGGAGGGGATGAATGGGAAACCGGATCAAAAATACGCAATAGTCGAACCATTTATGGTTCGTGACAAGAACGAATGCTAAAGCATTCGACTACCGTGTGATCTTTACCCCATATTTCGGACACCAAGAAAAGATAGTATATTTATTTAGGAGGTGTCCAGATGACAGAGAACCAACAGCGTCGAAGATTTGACGCAGAATTTAAACGCGATGC
>DATKMP010000103.1:0-16470 GCA_035541775.1 Bacteroidota bacterium
CGACATTGGAAGGGCAACAGCAAGTTATTCCGCTAGGTCCTGCTGCATCGCAAATCGCCATTAAGCAGCTTGGCACAAACGGAGGAGGATTTTTCAATGCGAACAGCGCTCATCCGTTTGAGAACCCGACACCGCTGTCGAATTTTTTGGAGATGCTCGCAATCTTTTTAATTCCATCGTCGCTTGTGTATTCGTACGGCATGTTGGTGAAAGCAAAAAAACATGCGTGGGTGGTATGGAGTACGATGTTTGTTTTGTTTGCAGGCGGATTATTATTTTCTCTCTGGTCGGAATATTCAACGAATCCTGTTACCGGAATTGCCGGAGGGATGGAAGGAAAAGAAACGCGCTTCGGCGTTGCCAACAGCATTTTATGGTCGGTCGCGACGACAGACGCATCGAATGGTTCCGTGAATGCCATGCACGATTCGCTTTCGCCGCTCTCGGGATTTGTGGCGATGCTGAATATTAAATTGGGCGAAATAATTTTTGGCGGCGTTGGCGCAGGAATGTACGGCATGCTTATTTTTATTTTGCTCACAGTCTTTATTGCGGGATTGATGGTCGGGCGCTCGCCGGAATATCTCGGCAAGAAAATCGAGATGTTTGAAATTAAAATGGCCGTCTTAGCGATGCTGCTGCCGAGCGCATGCATTTTGGTGTTCACGGCGATTGCGTGCGTTGTCGATGCAGGCATTGCGGGCATCAGCAACGGCGGTCCGCATGGCTATTCGCAAATGCTGTACGCGTTTGCATCGGGCGCAGGCAACAACGGCAGTGCGTTTGCCGGTTTGAATGCAAACACCGTGTTCTATAATGTTACCCTTGCAATCGATATGTTCATCGGGCGCTTCGGCGTCATTCTTCCGATGCTTGCGGTAGCAGGAAGTTTAGCGAAGAAAAAAATTACGCCCACATCTGCCGGTACGTTTCCAACGGATACGGTATTGTTCGGTGTACTGCTCTTCGGTACCATTCTTATCGTCGGCGCATTAACATTTTTTCCAACGTTAGCGCTGGGGCCGATCATCGAGCACTTCCTTATGTTGAACGGACAGACATTTTAAGAGATACGTATGACAACGCAATCGACATCGATCTATTCATCATTTATCAATCAAACGATACTTGTGCAAGCGTTGAAAGATTCGCTGCGCAAGTTTCATCCGAAGTATTTAGTAAAAAATCCCGTGATGTTCGTTGTCGCCGTCGGTTCGGCGATGACAACGTGCATTGTCGTTCAGGAAATTTTCACCGGACATCCGTCCGCGTTTAATATTCAAGTCACGCTGTGGCTGTGGTTCACAGTGTTGTTCGCGAATTTTGCCGAAGCCATTGCCGAAGGCCGCGGAAAAGCGCAGGCAGAAGCGTTGAAAAAAAATCGTTCGCAGTTGATGGCAAGAAAATTAGAAAACGGAAACGAACTTTCCGTTGCCGCAACGCAATTGCATAAAGACGATCTTGTGGTGTGTGAAGCGGGCGATGTCATTCCATCCGACGGCATTGTGATCGAAGGTATTGCAAGCGTCGATGAATCGTCGATCACCGGCGAATCGGCGCCCGTCATTCGCGAAAGCGGCGATGACCGCAGCGCGGTGACCGGAGGAACGAAAGTCTTGAGCGATAAAATTATCGTTCGCGTAACGACAGAGCAGGGAAGTACGTTTCTCGACAGAATTATTTCTCTTGTTGAAGGATCGAAACGGCAAAAAACACCGAACGAAATTGCCCTGACGATTTTGCTTTCGGCACTAACGATTATTTTTCTGTTGGTTGTCGCAACGCTGCCGCCGTTCGTGCAATACAGCGTCAAAGCATCCGGTCAAACAGGCAATGCGTTGACGACGCTGCCGGTGTTAATCTCATTATTAGTGTGTTTGATTCCGACAACGATCGGCGGTTTGTTAAGTGCCATCGGTATCAGCGGTATGGATCGATTGATCCGGCAAAATGTTATTGCCACCAGCGGACGTGCAGCGGAAGCCGCAGGCGATGTCGATGTGTTATTGTTGGATAAAACGGGAACCATCACGCTCGGAAACAGAATGGCAACGGAATTTCTTCCAGCGCCGAATGTGACCGCCGAACGATTGGCAGATGCCGCACAGCTTTCGTCGCTTGCCGACGAAACGCCGGAAGGACGTTCCATCGTAATTCTTGCAAAAGAAAAATATCAACTTCGCGGCCGCACCGTCGCCGATGCAGCAGCGCACTTCGTTCCATTCTCTGCTCAAACAAGAATGAGCGGAGTGGATATTCCATCGAAAGATCATATCACACGCATCATTCGCAAAGGTTCTGCCGATGCGATTAAAACATTTATCCATGAACAGCATGGAACATTCCCGGCCGTTGTACAAACGATGGTGGAAGATATTGCGCGGCAGGGCTCGACTCCGCTTGTCGTTGCAGAAAATAATGATGTGCTTGGCGTGATTAAATTGAAAGATGTGGTGAAGGGCGGCATCAAAGAGCGGTTTGCACAACTGCGTGCGATGGGAATTCGAACGGTGATGATTACCGGCGACAATCCGTTGACCGCCGCGGCGATCGCAGCAGAAGCTGGTGTCGATGATTTTATTGCCGAAGCAAAGCCGGAAGATAAATTAAATCGAATCCGCGAAGAACAAACGAACGGCAGATTGGTGGGAATGATCGGCGATGGAACGAACGATGCTCCTGCATTAGCGCAAGCCGATGTCGGTATTGCGATGAATAGCGGAACGCAAGCCGCACGAGAAGCCGGCAACATGGTTGATCTCGACAGCAATCCGACAAAGCTCATCGAAGTAGTCGAGACCGGAAAAAAATTATTGATGACACGCGGCGCATTGACGACGTTCAGCATTGCGAACGATGTCGCAAAATATTTTGCCATCATTCCGGCAATGGCAGGAACGTTGTATGCCGCATCGACCGCTTCCGCAGGGCCGCTTTCTGCTTTGAATATAATGAAACTGGCGTCGCCGCAAAGCGCTATTCTCAGCGCAGTGATTTTTAACGCGCTCATTATTATTGCATTGATTCCGCTCGCGCTGAAAGGTGTCAAGTACCGTCCGGTCGGTGCGAATTCTGTACTCTGGAGAAATTTATGGATCTACGGCGCCGGAGGAATAATCATTCCGTTCGCCGGCATCAAAATCATCGATCTATTCATCGTTGCATTGGGATGGATATGATACAAAGGGAGCATCGATATGGAAGATTCCATCGAAGATAGTAAATCGAGAAAAGTTCGTACACGAATTGCCATCGTATTGGCGTTGCTGATCGGAATATTTATTGGACTCATCGTGCACAACACCTTGATTCATCCAAGTGGAAATTCGTTTGATATCAAAAGCTGGTATCCACGATAAACATTTTAAAAAAATGGAATGATTATGAAAGAGTATGTTTTTCCTGCATTAAGAGTATTGCTCGTGCTCACCATTCTAACCGGTGTGCTGTATCCGGTTGCGATGACGCTGCTTGCGCAATGGATGTTTCCACAGAAAGCAAACGGAAGCATGGTGACACAACATGGAACAATCGTCGGTTCGGAATTGATCGGGCAAAAATTTATGAGCGATCGATATTTTCATGCACGGCCTTCCGCAATCGATTATAATCCCCTGCCATCCGGTGGCAGCAATTTTGCGCCGACCAGTAAAGCGCTGCAAGATTCGGTTCATGCCAACGGCTATCGATTTATCGATCAAAATAAACTTGCTGTCGATGCTTCGGTACCAAAAGAAATGTTGTTTGCCTCCGGCAGTGGATTGGACCCGCACATCAGTCCCGAGGCGGCAAATCTGCAAATGACACGAATTGCAAATGTGCGTCGTTTCAATTCATCAGAAAGAACGCGACTGAATCAACTTGTTTGCCAATATACCGAAGCGCCGCAATGGAATGTGTTTGGACAGCCGCGCGTCAATGTGTTCTTGCTCAATCTGGCGTTAGACCAGAATTTTAATGAACAGGGAAAGCGATGATACATAGAAATGAATATGAAATGCCTACATGGCTAGAACGATTGGTCGTTGTGCTCGTCGTTGTCTTTGTGCTTGGGTTTCTTTTCGGGCTGGCTTCGCATGATACCGTGTTCCGTCAGGATCCCGGGCATGCCGTCTGGAAAAGCAGTGCTCTCTCAAAATAACAGGGTGTTGCCGAGAGATGCCGTCGTTGTTTTTCTTGTAGATGAATTTCCATTGATGAATGACTATATTTGAATTGATGGATACACCGGAAGAATATCGACCCAATCCCGACGAACTTCTTAACGCGTTAAAAAAAGAAGAAGAACATTCCAAGCGGGGAAAATTAAAAATCTTTTTCGGTATGTGCGCCGGCGCCGGTAAAACGTACGACATGCTGAAATCCGCCCATGAAGCCAAAGCCAAAGGCATCGATGTGATGGTAGGGTATGTGGAAACGCACAAGCGAAAAGAAACCGATGCGCTGCTTGAAGACCTCGCGATTCTGCCGAGAAATAAAATAGAATACCGCGGCGTGTTTCTGGAAGAGATGAACCTTGATGCAATTCTGGAACGCAAGCCGCAGCTTGTGCTTGTCGATGAGTTGGCGCATACCAATGTGCAGGGAAGCCGTCACACCAAGCGCTATCAGGATGTGCTGGAAATTTTGGATAATGGCATCGATGTCTATACCACATTGAATGTTCAGCACCTTGAAAGCCGGGCCGAAGCCGTGGCACAAATTACCGGCAGCATTGTGCGCGAAACCGTTCCCGATTCGATCTTCGAACAAGCGGACGAAGTCGAGTTGATCGACATTTCACCGGAAGAATTGCTCAAGCGCCTTGCCGAAGGAAAAGTGTATGCGCCGGAGCGTTCACAGCAGGCGGTACAAAATTTTTTCAGAAAAGGAAATCTTACTGCCCTACGCGAAATGTCTTTGCGCCTCACCGCGGAACGCGTTGACCAGCAGCTGCGCGAATATAAACAGACACAGCATATCACCGGAACTTGGAAATCCAGTCAGCGATTGTTAGTCGGCATCAGCGCGAGTCCGTCTGCCATATCGGTGATTCGTTGGGCGCGGCGCATGGCGTATGCGATGAATGCAACGTGGATTGCCGCATATGTGGAATCATCGAAACAACTTTCGGATGCAGCAAAAAAACAGCTCAACAGTAATATGAAATTAGCGCGTGAACTCGGCGCTGAAGTGATGACCACCGGCAACGAGCATGTTCCGAATGGCTTAGTGCATATCGCGCAGCAACAAAATGTTTCCCATATTCTGATCGGGCGCTCTAAACAGTATCGCATGTTTGCGAACACGCTTTATGATCGCCTCATTGAATTGAGCGGCGATATCGATGTGACGGTCGTCGGTGATCATAGCAGCGAACATGTTCAAACGAAAAACCATGTCCGTCTTTTTGAAATACAATCGGGATGGTCGCAGTACGCCGTTGTCACTCTTATTGTGATGCTGGTTGCGGTCGCCAGTTATCCGCTTACGGTGTATGCGGGGTACCAAACGGTTTCACTGATTCTGCTTCTGACGGTGGCATTGCTGTCGCTTCGCTTCGGTGTCGGGCCTGTGCTGCTCGCGGCAGCGGTGAGTTCGATGATCTGGAATTATTTTTTCATTCCGCCGCGATTTACATTGACCATCAACAAACCGCAGGATATGCTGATGTTTGTAACCTACTTTGCGATTGCGGCAGTTACCGGCACATTGACGGCGCGTGTGCGGGCACGAGAAAAAGCCGTGCACTCGCGCGAAGAACGTGCAACGGCACTGTTCACATTGACGAAACAACTGACGGCAGCAAAAACACAAAATGAAGTTGCCGAAGCCGCCGGTAAAAATATTGCATCGTATTTAAATTCGGAAGTCGCGATATTTTTGAGCGAACCGGACGGCGATATTTTTACCAAAGCCCATACGGCAAGTACGTTCAAGATTGATGAAAAAGAATTCGGCGTTGCAGCGTGGGTGTACTGGAACGAAAAAAAAGCCGGCAAATATACCGACACGCTCCCATCAGCGAATGCGGTGTACTATCCTATTTCCGGGCCGCGATATCCCCTCGGCGTTATCGGTGTCAAACCGCGCGACGGCAAACAATTTACGATGGATCAGGAATCGCTGCTGGAAAATTTCATTGCACAAATTGCGGCAACGCTCGAACGTGAACAATTAAATGAAATGGCAAAACGCACCATCGTTTATGCAGAATCGGAAAAATTATATAAGACGTTGTTTAATTCCATTTCGCATGAGCTACGGACGCCGATTACCGCAATTATGAACGCATCGGAAGGATTGCTGTTCAATCAGCAAAGCTCCTCCGACGAACTTCACAGCGATTTGCTGCTCGATATTCATACGGCAGCGGAACGGTTGAACCGCTTAGTAGAAAATTTGCTGGACATGACGCGGCTGGAATCCGGCCAGCTTGCATTGAAATCCGATTGGTGTGATGTACGCGATATTATCAACACATCGCTCAATAAATTGGAAAAAGAACTTTCGCATCACAAGATTCAAATTCGCATTCCCGAGGGCCTCCCGCTGGTCAAATTAGATTATGTGTTGATCGAACAAGTGATCACGAACTTACTATACAACGCATCGTTATATACGCCGCATGGCTCGACAATCGATATCGAGACGCACATCGACCATCATGAATTAATGATCACCATCAGCGATGATGGCCCGGGATTTCCCCCGGACACAGTTCAAAAATTATTCGATAAATTTTACCGCGTACCGGGTACGCGGACCGGCGGTACCGGACTCGGTCTTTCCATTGCGCGCGGATTTGTGGAAGCGCATAAAGGAACGATTACCGTCGCCAATAAATCGACCGGCGGTGCGCAATTTACTATTACACTTCCGGCAGAACCTCAACCATCGGTGATTGTCCAATGAATCCCTTATCAGCAGAACTGTTAGTTGTCGATGACGAAGTACAAATGCGCCGATTGCTGCGCGCAACATTAGAATCGGCCGGCTATCATATTACGCTGGCAGAAAATGCCGCCAGCGCTCTTCAGAATGCCGAAACACATCGCTATGATGCAATCGTGTTAGATCTTGGATTGCCGGATGCCGACGGTATTGAAGTGCTGAAAAAAATCCGTGCGTGGGCGGAGTATCCGATCATTATTTTATCGGTACGCTCGTCGGAAGAAGATATTGTGACGGCGCTGGATGCCGGCGCCAATGATTATTTGCTCAAACCATTTCGCACCGGCGAATTGCTAGCGCGCTTGCGGACAGCATTGCGTCATGCACAGGCAACATCGTCGGCTTCCACGGTGGTGAAGGTTCACGATGTCTTTATCGATGTCGATAATCGTGTTGTCAAAAAGCATGGCGTCGTTGTCAAATTAACGCCGACGGAATTTGCGTTGCTCAATCTGTTTATAAAAAATGCCGGAAAAGTTTTAACACACAATTATATTTTACAGCAGGTTTGGGGTCCGAAGTACGAAGGCGAATCGCAATACACGCGTGTGTATGTGGGGCAACTCAGGAAAAAATTGGAAGACAATCCCGACAGCCCAAAATTATTTGCGACGGAATCCGGGATCGGGTACCGATTTGTACCGGACGAATAACAGCGCCGGCAAGGTGACGACGCATAGCGGTGTGTTGGTTTTATTTTACTTCCACCGGCTGGCCGTCGGCTTCGCCGGTATCGAGGACGGCTTTCCAAGTTCCATCCGGCTGTTTTTTCCAGATCGTGGTGTATGTGCCGGCAGCTTTCCATGATTTGCCTTCGTTATCTTTCCAGAGACGAACGTATGAGCCGACCGTGTAGCCGATGTTTCCGGGAATAAGGATGCCGGCAGAAGTCGGTTTCCAGCGAAGCGAAACATGTTGGTCTCCGAAAATCGGTCCCATCACTTTTCGAATTGCTTCATGCCCGAGTATCGGCGCATTTGTATCGGAGAGCATCGAGCCGTTCGGTGCAAAGAAAGAAGCCCATGCCTCGGCTCCGTGCAAAGCGACCGCCTGATCGAATGCAATATCTGTTTCTATCAATCGAGCAGATTCATCTTGGTGAGTTTGAGCAAGAAGCGGAGAAGAAAGTGTCGATAAGAAAGCGCAAATCACAAAGAGAACAATGAATCTCAACATACGTTTCTCCCATGGAAAATATTATAACAACCCTTTAAGCTTATCGTACCCAGCACGGCTGATTTGTACTTTTGTACCATCTTTTAAAATAGCAACACGACTGTCTTTGGCATACAGCTCGATGCGGGCAATACGTTCGACGTTGAGGATGTACGAACGATGCACGCGTACAAATTTTTGCGGGTTAAGAAGTTTTTCTAACTCTGCCATGCGCTGCTGTTTCAAATGCGACTTTCCGTCAGTCTTGATGGAAACATAATCATCCTGCGCTTCGATGTAGTCGATTTGGTCCACGGGGATGACATGTACTTTTGAACCATCTTTGACAAGAATGCGCTCTAATGGATTTGGCTGCAGCGTTCGCTTCAACGGCTGCAAGAGCAACGGTGCGGGAGCTTCTAATTCTTTACGTGCGCGTTCCAATGCTTCGTCAAATCGTTCTTTACTGAATGGCTTTAAAAGATAATCCATGGCATGGACTTCAAATGCCCGCACAGCAAATTCATTGTATGCAGTTGCGAAAATAATTGCCGGCGGATCATCAATCAACTCCAGCACTTCAAAGCCGCTGAGCTTCGGCATTTGAATGTCGAGAATAAGGAGATCGGGGTGAAGTTCGCCCGCGGCTTTTACGGCATCGAAACCATTTTCGCATTCGGCAACAATTTCTATATCAGGATGTGCGGAACAATATTCCCGCATCAGAAGCCGCGCCGGCTCTTCATCATCCACGAGAACTGTTCTGATCGTTTGTTTTTTCATTCTTCGTTCTCCTCTACTGGAATGGAAAGTGTTACACGAAAATACAAATCGGTTTTTGTAACATCCACACGTGCCGAATGATTGTACAACGTTTCTAATCGTGAACGGACATTGCGGATGCCGAGTCCCGTGCCTTTCTTCGTCTGGGTTTCCGGATCGACGGGATTTTCTACCGTGAGCAACAATTGTTCGTTTTGGCGCTGTGCGAGAATAAGAATGGTGCCACCCGTCAGAAGATTGGCGATCCCATGACGCACAGCGTTTTCCACTAAGGGCTGTAGAATAAGAGGCGGCAACAAACACGAAGCAGTGCTTGGGTCGATCTTTTTTTGTACTTGCAGTCGTTTGCCGAATCGAACTTGTTCAATGGTGAGATAATCGGAAATGAGCGAAAGCTCATCGGCAACGGTAATCGCGTCCCGCGTACCGACATCTAAACTCTTTCGAAAAAAATCAGCGAGCAAAATCGTCATGTGCCGCGCTTGTTCCGGGTTGGCCGTCGTCAAAGCACTGATGGAATTTAGGCTGTTGAATAAAAAATGCGGATTGATCTGAGCGCGGAGTGCGCGCAATTCCGCATCCTGCGTGAGTAAATTCAATTCGTAGAAACGCTGTTTGGATTCTTGTTCCATCTGAAAAAAAATTATAATGTAATGCACGGCAGCGATCAGAAGAAACGAGAGCATGAGTACCGCAAAAAAGCCGAGGGCGTTTATGCCGGTTGTCCACGGCGCGTACGCAGCAGCAACGGATGGGCCGACATGCAGTTCATCGATAAATGAGACCCAGATTGTTCCTACGCCAATGGTGACGACAGTTGCAATGACGGCAGCGAGGCCGAAGACCGTGAAGAGTTGTGTCGGCGTTGATTTTTGCAGTGGAAATGTTTTACAGATGTAATACGATGATAAGCATAGCAGCGCAAAAAAAAGAATATTCGGAATATCGGCGAGCAAAATTGGAAGCCAGATTCCGTTATGCTGGAGGAACAAGGGAATATCGAAGAGCATTCCGGCAATAAGCCAGACGGAAAGATAGACAACGAGAGCGCGTATGTTCGAGAGAATTGGATGCACGGTTTGCAATCAATGGATTAAATATCCCGGCGATGTCTATGATGCCAATGTTCTTCTTCTAATGCGGTGTTTTTAATTTCCATTCCACCCATCATCAAAAACCCTGTAATAGTTAACCGCTTGGTACTTTCGACCGGCGGATGCGTTTTATCATCGACGCCGCCCATGACCGGAAGTGTGTTGACGACGATCAGCCAATCTTCAGGGACACGCAGAACAATCCCGCCCATCAGTGCAAACACATCTAACGTTGCTTCGGTTTGAATATCTGCATCATGCAAATCTATTTCGATGCCGCCCATCAGCGCAAACAAGTTTCCGCCCTGAAAATCTTTTGAAGTTACATATCTTCGCGAGCCGCCCATGATAGCGGTTGCAGTAATGAGATTGGCGGGATCACCCGGCGTGGAAGAAGGCGAACGCTGCCAGCGGCGGAATGAACTTTGCGTGATGAGCATGATGCCCGCGAACACGAGAATGAGCGGCCAAAAATCCCACACATTGAAAGAAATGAATTCGAGCCGGTCGCACACCATCGCAGTTCCGACAAAAATAAGAACGATGCTCCAGACAGTTCCTCCCCCGGGAGTTCGGTGCTGAAACAAATGTGCAAAGCCGAACACGATGAGCAGCGCCGGCCAGAGATGAATCCAATACTGTGCGTCGATGATATGCATGTTGTTCAGCAAAAACAATATGCCGATGAGAATAATACTGCCGCCCATGAATATGCGAAAACCGAAGGAGTGGTTATGATGATTATGCATGCGGCGCCTCTTCAAAATAACATCGGGATGACTGGCGGTATGCAGACTTCCACAGCATATTAATACCGATGCCGATGAGAAGGATCGGCCATGAGTTGCCGTAGGATAATCCCCAGAGATGTAATTCGGAAATTAAGAAAAATGCACCGAGGAACAGCATCCACACCGCTTTGCGGTATTCCCATGGAAATTGTGCGTCGCTAAGTTTTCCGATGCCGATAACTAATAAAATCACCGGCCACAAATGCCATGCAGAGCCGAGCATCCAATAATGAAAATTGCCGAGTAAGAGAATAAGCCCTGCAAGGAGAAGAAAAACTCCTGCTCCAACATGTCCCCATGAATGTCTATAATCCTGTTTCATAATAGTGTTCCTTAAATATTGCTACTACAAACATACTGGAGAAACTGCCAATTGTTTCGTCTCTTTCGGCAAGCGGTGGCATCTTTTCGGCAAACAACGACAAAAACCTTAAAAGTGAAAATGATATTTGCTTTATTCAATAAAAGAGCCGCTGAACGTCAACGCAAGGAAGTATCGACAGTATATATTGACTTCAAATTTAAATTTATGTATTATACTCGCAAATTATATAAAATAAAACACCTATTTTTCAATTCAGTTTTTTAGTGATCAGTACTGGAGGGTTTATGAAAAAGAGTTGTTGGTTTCTCGCATTGCTGATTTGTGAAAGTTATTTTCTTGCTGCACAAACCACGACGTTTGAAAAGACGTACGGCGGCAGTGGAGATGAATACATCTATAATTTTAGTCGAACTGCCGATAAAGGATATGTTCTGACAGGATCTACAACGAGTGGTACGTCTGGAGATCAGGACGTATGTCTCGTTAAAACTGATAGCTTAGGTAATATGCAATGGGCAAAACAGTTTGGCGATGCAGGAATGGATTACGGAAGTCAGGTGCTTGCGCTATCGAATGGCTATGCTATCTTCGGATTATCGCAAACAAACCCAATACTTGGAACTGCTGGAAACGATAACCTTGTCGTACGAACAGATGTAACGGGCAAAGTTCTTTGGAAAACAACATTTGGAGGTTCAGATAACGACAATCTTCATCATGCCTTAATCACAAAAGATGGAGGGTTTATTGCACAAGGGAATACAGCGACATTCGATGCGGGTCATGACGATATTTCTTTACTAAAGATGGATAGCGTAGGGAATATCCAATGGTACAAAACTTATGGTACCATAAATAATAATGATCAAGGATGTCAGATAATAGGCGATTCTTGTGGAAATGTTATCGTTGCCGGATTGACGCATGTAGGTCCAGATGATCATGATGTCTTGGTAATGAAAATAGATTCGGCAGGTAATCTTCTATGGGCAAAGCGTTACCCGTACTCTTATAATGAAAACGCGCAGGGCATCATCAAAGCAAGGAATGGTGATTATTTAATTATTGGCGATTCAAATCCTGGTGGTTCTACGACAAGCAATGTTCTTCTTCTTCGCATTGATCCGAATGGAAATGTGAAATGGGTAAAACTTTATAGTTCTAGTGATTTTCAAAGACCATATCTTTGGGGTAATGCCTTGGTAGAATTATCCGATGGATCGATGGTGATGGAAGGTGTTGTGGGAACATCGTCATCGACAAATGTTTCGGGATGTTTGATTAAAACAGATAGTCTCGGAAATATGTTATGGTCAAAAACGTATGGAGGAGCAAACACATCTTTCGGTACAGATATTTACCAGACGGAAGACCAAGGATTAATTATTGCCGGTGCAACGACTGTAAAATCGAATGGAGGATTCGATTGTCTATTATTGAAAACAAATGCAACGGGAGATTCTTATTCAACCGGTAGCATGTTGTTATCGTCTTCATCTTTAACTATGATTTCTGTTGATGCTGGTTTTACTGTTTCCGCACATTCAATATCGGTTCAATGGGGACAGTTCCTTCATGATGCTTATACCTTTATTTCCCTTGATACAACCCAAGTAATTTCGTTCTCACCTCGCGCCAATGCAAATAATGTTCTACGGACAACACCGATAACGATTGCATTCAATAAAAATGTAAATGCATCGTTGTTCTCCGACTCATCTGTTATCGTTTATGGTTCGATCAGCGGTGTTCATTCGAGTACATTTCAATATAATGCATCGTCGTTCACGGTCACGATTTCACCCAAAACAAATTTCAAAGCAGGTGATATTGTTCAGGTGACATTGACGGGTGCATTGCGAGATTCGCTCCATCGCTCGTATAGTTGGATGTTCACAGCAAAATCGGATTCAAGTACCGGTATATTTAAAAGTGTATCATCTGCAACAGTCGGGGATAATCCATTCATGATAATCCCGATTGATATTAATAATGATGGATACACGGATTTTGCTTCAGTAGATAATACTTCGGCAACGGTCACAATCCTGAAAAACAATAAAGATGGCACCTTCTCTCAAGTACAAACAATAAGTGTCGGTTCCTGTCCCAGCGCCATTGCTGCAATCGATGCTGACGGTGATGGACATATGGATTTGGCTGTCGCAAGCGGATGTCAAAATTCTGTTGTCATTTTAAAAAATGATGGAACAGGATCGTTCACGAAAAGTACAACAATAACAACCGGACTTAATACACCGTGGGATATTATAGCAGCAGATGTTGATGGCGATGGAAAAGATGAATTAATCGTTGCCAATGGCGGATCATCCAATATTGCCATTTACAGCAATTATAATAATGGAACATTTGTACTTGATACATTGTACAACGTGGGAAATTGGCCGGTGAACATCACGGCTGCGGATATCAATAATGACGGATACATTGATCTTATCGTCGCGAACCATAGAGGTAACAGTGTATCAGTTCTTTTAAATAATGGAAAAGGTTTGTTCACGACCGATACAACAATCAATGTTGGCACAGAACCTTGGTCGGTTGTTGCAGCAAACTTTTTCGGAAACGGATTGATGGATTTGGCTGTAGCGAATGGCGCTTCCAATACTGTATCGATTATTAAAAATCTTGGCTACGGACATTTTAATTTAAACAATACCATCACTGTCGCAGCGTTGCCGGTTCGAATTGCCGCGTCCGATATAAACGGTGACGGCAATGTCGATTTAATCGTTGGCAGTAACATGAGCAATTCGATGTCTCTTTATAAAAACGATGGTTATGGAAATTTTTCTGCCAATCCAGTGGTCACATCTCTGTCGGGTGCTCCAAGAGACATTATTCCTTTCGATATCGATAATGATGGGATTATGGATTTGGCTGCTCTTAATAATGGTGTTGATCAAGTTTTGTTTTTAAAAAACAATCAACAAAATATTATCCCGCCGGATACTTCCAACAAACCGCTCTGCATCTGGGATGTTCCCAACGATAACGGAAAGCATGTGTTTGTTCGATGGAAAACACAACAGTCACCGTACGCTTTAGGAGTTTCTTATTTTGATTTATATCGATGGGATCAAACGGCATGGACGTTTGTTCAGGGAAAAATTCCGATTGATAGCGGCACCATATATCAAGTTGTCGCTCCAACAATTTATGATTCTACGATTAGCAATGGAATGTATTGGTCGGTGTTTCGTGTTCTCGCGCGCAAGGCAGATTCATCATATACCATCATCGGACCCGACAGCGGTTATTCTGTCGATAATCTTCCACCTCCCGCACCACAATATGGTTATGTTACATATACTCTAGCAAATGCACGAACAATTCGTTGGTTTGCTGTTCCGAATATTTACAATGACCTCAAAGGATATAACGTTTATGCATCGACAACGCCATCCTATATTCCATCGACATTGACAAAGATTGCATTTGTTACAGACACGCAATATGTCGATTATTATAAGCAAGGGGACGCATATTATTATAAAATTACGGCAGTCGATTATTCTGGTAATGAAAGTCCAGCTTTGTCAATTCAAGGACCTTGTGGAGTGGTAACGGATAAACCGCTCATCTATCATCTTGAACAAAACTTCCCGAATCCGTTTAATCCATCGACAAAAATTTCCTTCTCGCTGATGAAAGAAGGATTTACCACATTATCTGTTTATAATGTGCTGGGGCAAAAGGTGGCAACACTTGTTGAGCAGGTGTTGCAAGCGGGAGATCAAAACGCCACGTTCGATGCCTCGCGACTACCATCCGGCATTTATTTTTATAAATTGCAATCCGGCAGCTTTACGCAAATACGAAAAATGTTGTTGATGAAGTAGAAGATTAAAAAAGTATGATAAGAAAAAGGCGCGAATCTCTCGCGCCTTTTTTATTTCGGGAAGAAATTATTTACAAATCGTGCTTCGGATAGACAATGCCGCATTGCTTACGGATTTCATCCATTGTGCCGATAAGCTGCAAACTGTCGCTCCAGTTCCACAAATCGCTTTGTGTTTTTCCGGCAAGAATGCACGCTGCTGCTTCTTGTGCTTCGTATTCATAGCCGTTGGCTTTAAATTCAAACGGGAAAAAATCTTCACGTCCATCGCGATACACAACTTTGACATTGCCGGGGCAGAAGAACCATGGCGTAAGGACGATTTTTCCTTTCGTGCCATGAATTTCGGACATTACCGGTGTATCGCCGTGGAAGGAAGAGTACATAATCGAAAGCAAATCTTTTTCATACTGGAACGTGTAGCTGCAACTGTTATCGCCGCCCTGAACATCCAAGCCCGCCATAGCAGAAATTTTCTTCGGCGCTCCAAGCAGGAGCAAGGTTAGAAAAATATTATAAATGCCGGTATCCAGTACAGTGCCGCCGCAGAGTTCAATATTGTAATGCCTGTATTCCGGTCCGTGATCCGATATAATAGAAAAGAATGCCGTCATCAGCTTTACATCGCCGATTTTTCCGGAATCGACTAGTTCTTTCGTCTTGATGACGTTGGGAAGAAACCTGCTCCAAAGCGCTTCCATCAAAAAAAGATTGCGCTCTTTTGCTTCGCGGAACATTTGCTCTTCTTCTTTTGTATTGACGCCCATCGGTTTTTCGCAGAGCACATGTTTGCCATGACGGAGTGCAGCAAGAGTGTTTTCCAAATGCAGATTATGCGGTGTTGCCACGTACACTAAATCGACGGCAGGATCGCTCATCAATGCTTCGTAACTGCCGTACGCTTTGGGGATGTGATATTCATCGGCGAATTTTTTTGCTGTTTCTGTCGTGCGCGAGCCAACCGCATACAGCTCGGAGTTATCAACCACCTGAAGTGCTGCTGCGAGTTTGTGCGCAATCCATCCTGTGCCTAACATTCCCCACTTAATTTTTTTTGTTGCCATGATCGTTCCTTTTCATTGTTTGAGACATCGAAAAAACTCATTTATTTTTGGCAGCTGAAAGCTTTAGCGTTCGTTTCTAACAGCCGCAAAAAATACATCATCAACGTCTTTTATTCTCATCTCTTGAATTGTTGTTTTTCGGTGCGGGTTGCGGTGCCGGTTTAAAGTTTGATGTTCGTTCGGCTGCACGTTGGCGTACTTCGCTGTCACGGACTGCTGCTTGCTTTGCCGGCGCCTCCGGTGCTGGGTTCCATGTGTTCTGAGAACGCTGCTGCCATCCCTGAGGTGTGCTGCGCATAATGCTGCCGTCCGGAGCGGCGTACACATTATTCTCTTGTGTCGAAATGCGGGTATTGATTCGCGGAGCAGAAAATGCTGCAGGACGATTATCTATTGGCGTCGGCGGCTGCGGCTTTTGTGGCTCAGTCCTTGTCGGCTGTTGAATCGGTGAAGTAGTGATAGG
>DATKMP010000104.1:0-4669 GCA_035541775.1 Bacteroidota bacterium
TGACGACAGATTTTTTCTTGATGATCGTTTTTTTCTTTGCGGCAGGTTTTTCTTTTTTCTTTGTTACAATCGTTGAAGATTGTTTGACGCCACTTACTAAGCCGCGCACGCGAATGCTGCTAATTTCTTCATCCTCTTCCGACGATGGTTCAATTTCCTCGACGCGGGAAGAGCGAAGCCGAACACGGTCTTCAGGAAAAAATCCCATCTGGTCCATTTCGGGATCGTCTAAATTTTCATCATCCACTAATCCATCGTCATCATCTTTTTTTGCCGGAAGAATTTGAAATCGCTGATCGCCTTCCAGCAAAGCAGTAAAATCCGGCAGAGAGACGACTTCGAATCCTTTTGTCTTCGCACGTTTGACCATTTCTTCCCACACCATGCTGACGGGGACAAAGGGTTCTTTCTGGCTGTTCAAAATGGCTTCGGCTTCCATCAGACACTTTTCAAACACAACATCCTCCTCAATAATATATTCATACGGGAAAAGTATAACTATTTCAAAAAAAACGCAAGCGAACAAGCCGGCGGAAAATTGGAAATTATGCGCGGCTGTGTTCTTTTGCCATGAGCATCGATTTTATTTTCGTGACGACCATATCGATGGCGACGACGTTATCTGCTCCTCGGGGAATGATAATGTCCGCCCAGTGCTTGCTCGGCTCGACAAATTCCAGATGCATCGGCTTTACCGTGCTGCGATATTGCTGCATGACGTTTTCGATGGAACGGCCGCGTTCCAGAATGTCCCGCCGAATTCTGCGGATCAAGCGTTCATCGGCATCGGTATCGACAAAAATTTTAATATCCATCAACTCGCGTAACTGTTTATCGACAAGAATCAAAACGCCGTCGATAATAATGATATCGCGCGGCTCAACATGGCGCGTTTCCCGCATACGCCGGTAGGTAGCAAAATTATAGAGCGGTTCTTCATAACTGCGGCCTTCCAACAACGCATGTAAATGTTGAATGAGCAATTCCGTTTCGAGTGAATCTGGATGATCGAAGTTGATTTGATCCGGCATTTTTCCGTTATGCTGATCTAAATCTTTATAATAAGAATCGTGCTGTACCACATTGACGCGCTGCGGATCTAATTTTTCCAGAATGCGGTTGGCAACAGTTGTTTTGCCTGAACCTGTTCCGCCTGCAAGCCCGATAATAAGAGGTTTCATGATTTTCATCCAATCTTTGACGCGCGTAATATAATCGACAAAGAGAGAACTTACAACCGTTGAATCCGAACCTTTATTTTACGATTATGATGATGCTATGTCGGCTTCAACATTGGGAATATTGTTTGGTTCGGTGCTGGTGATATTTTATTTCACCGTACACATGGAATTATTGTGGGGCATCCACCGCATGAAACAGCCAACGCCTCGGCTGTCTTCACAACCGCTGGTCTCCGTTATCGTTGCAGCACGGAATGAAGAAAAAACAATCGGAACCCTTTTGGAATGTCTTGCACAGCAAACATATTCCAAGAAAGAAATTATCATTGTGGATGACCGTTCAACCGATCAAACAGCAAAAATTATTGAAGCGTATAAAAATAAAATTCCGGCGCTTACTTGTTTGCATATTATTTCTTTCGAAGACGATTTTCCGGCAAAGAAAAATGCGTTACGCGCGGCAATCCAAACAAGCCGAGGAGAAATTTTATGCTTTACGGATGCAGATTGCTTTCCGCCGCCGAACTGGATCGAAGAACTTGTCGGCAATTTTTCTCATGACACGGGGCTCGTTGCAGGTTATTCTCCGTATATCGTTGAAGCGCCGTACAACAACATCCTGCATCAATTTATCAACTATGAAGAACTTCGCGGCGGCATTTGGGCTGCCGGTTCAATCGGCCTTCGTCGCGGATGGCTTTGCACCGGACGCAATCTTGCTTATCGACGCAGTGTGTATGATGAGGTGGGCGGCTTTGAAAAAATTAAAATGTCGATAAGCGGCGACGACGATATGTTCTTACAGCTTGTGCGCCGCGAAACGAAATGGAAAATTTCTTACGTTCTTTCGCCGAACAGTTTTGTGCCCACGCTTCCGCCAAAAACGTTCACGACCTTCGTCAATCAGCGCAAGCGGCATTTTTCTGCAAGTCAATATCTCAATATTTCACAGAAACTCTTTTTTATTTTCTATCACGGCGCAAATTTATTACTCTTCGCCACCATTCCATGTGCCCTTATCTTCCCATCGCTGTTTTGGATTGCGAGCTTCGGAATATTAAAATTCCTCATCGACGCATTATTGATGGTTCCGAATTTTTCGACATTCAGAACAAAACAAAATTTCCTTTTCATGGAAATTTTTTACATCTTTTATAATACGTTCATCGGCCCGCTGGGTTTAATAGCGTCTTTCGACTGGAAATCCGAAGCCGCAAAACAAAAATGACAACACACCAAAAAATATTGATCTTGCTACAGGCCGTCGTTGCGGGTGTAGTTTTATTTTTTGTTTTTCATTTAGTAGAATGGAGAAATGTTCTCACTGCCATTCATCACGCGTTGCCCGCGTTTCTGATCGGCGCATTACTTCTCGTTCCCTGTAATCTTGGCGTTCGCATTATCAAATGGCATTTTATGCTCAAGCGCATCGACGGAAACGTATTATATTTTCACTCCATGAAGTCGTTGCTCCTTGGCATTTCGCTCGGTGCGTTCACTCCCGGCGAATTAGGCGACATGCTCGGTCGTGCATGGCACATACCTGATGTTCGCAAATCGCACATCGTCGGACTTGCGTTGTTAGACCGCATGCAATTTCTCGGTACTATTACGACGTTTGGCGTGTGGAGTATTTTGTTTTTGCTCTTTCCATTTTCGTTATTCAACATTCTTACAACGCTTGTTGTGTGTTTTGTTGCCGTTAGTTTTTTGCTTTTTCTCGGAAAACTTGCAACGCTGACGCATGCCAAATTCACCAAACTCTGGCTCACACTTCATTTGGATGGAGTTTTAGAAGGCATGGGATTATTCTCCCCCAGTGAAATCGTTTCGCTCGTTTCCTTCACGGTCATTCATCAATTCGTTATCGTGCTGCAAATGTTTTTTTTGTTGAATGCCTTCACGCGTGTTTCGCTTTTAACGGCGTTTCTCGGAACGTCGGGAACGTTGTTTATTCAATCCGTTTTACCGATTTCGCTCGGAGACCTCGGCGTGCGGGAAATGAGTTCGATGTATTTTTTCTCGCTCTGCAGTGTTCCGCGTGAGTTTGCACTTATGGCGACATTATTATTATTCGTGATGAATATTGTCGTTCCGGGCATGGTTGGTATTCTTATCGCAAGGCCTGTAAAGTTTTTAAAACGAACCTCCGAGAACAATGTTTGAACCTCTACTCATTATCTGCCTTATTGTTTTTACGGGATCCTATGTATGGTTTCTTCTCCGTGTACAAATTGGAATCTCGCGTTTGAAAAAACAACCACGACAATCACAGCAACCGTATGTTAGTGTCGTTATCGCTGCCCGAAACGAGGAAAAAAATATTTCCAAGCTTCTTTCATCGCTTATGCGACAAAGTTATCCATCGCAACAGTATGAGATTATTCTTGTGGACGATGGATCGACGGATAATACTTCTTTCATCGTCCGACAATTTCAGGAACAGAATAGATCTCTTGTCTTGTGTCACACTCCTGAATTTTCACGCACAAAAACCGGACGCAAAGCGGCAGCGTTAGCTCTCGGTATTCAATCTGCAAAAGGTGCAATCATTGCGACAACCGATGCTGATTGCGTCGTTTCTTCTCGCTGGATTGAAACACTTGTTCAATATTTTTCAGATGAAACGGCAATGGTTGCAGGCCCGGTTTTTGAAAAATCATCTGCCTCGGTATTTAGCAATTTAGAATCGTTGGAGTTTTTAGGATTGATTACGGTCGCTGCAGGACTCATCGGCTCCGGCCGCCCCATCATTTGCAACGGAGCAAATCTTGCCTATCGAAAATCGGCATTCGAGAAAGTACACGGATTCGGCGACGGCAATAACGACGATGAAGCGTTGATGAACCGTATCGTGTATAACAAAGTTGGACGCATCGCCTTTGCGGCAAATTCTGAGGCGCATGTAACAACAGCATCCGACAACACCTTGAAAACATTTTTTCTTCAACGCATTCGCTGGGCAAACAAACGCGGACATTATGAAGACTCATCCATTTTGTTCACGCTTGTAGCGCTGTATCTTTTTTTTGTATCGCTTGCGGCAGTCTGCGTTCATGCAATTTTTCATGGGACTTTGATTGATGCTGCTTTTATCGTTTTCACAATAAAACTTGTGCTTGATTATACGACACTCCGTACAGGAGCAGTGCTATGGAAACAGTCCCTTTCGCTGCCGTATTTTCTCGTTGCAGAGGTCTTTCACGTTCCGTATATTTTACTTGCAGCAGCCGTTGGACAAATCGGAACGCTGACATGGAAAGGACGTACAATCACATAATGCGATATCAGACACAATGGGTTCAATTTCTCTTTCCTTCAGTATATTGCAAGGCAAATTCATCAACCATCTATTTAACATTTGATGATGGCCCGCATCCCATTGCAACGCCGGCAGCCTTGAAGATTCTTCAGCGTTTCAACATCCAAGCGACATTTTTTTTTCTAGGAAAAAATATTTTACAGTATCCCGATCTTGTTCGTGAAGT
>DATKMP010000105.1:0-7974 GCA_035541775.1 Bacteroidota bacterium
TGTTGTTTATAGAAATAGTTTCGATCCGACGACATTTCCCAACAGCAACAGCTATAGCGGCGCCTCGAGTAATATTTCGATCAAAGACTTTGATGCACGGTCGTTGCGTATGCACGTTACGATCAAATTTGATTCATTGACTTCGTTCAAACGGCTTCCGAATTTTACGCATTCATTTGCAGCAACACAAACCGGATTTCCGACTGCGACACAACATTCTGTCATTCTTCCCGTCGATAATCGAATTCCTGTTTGGGATAATAATGGAAAAAGTTTTCTCGCTAATACCGGCGGTTTGATTTTAAATGTTGGTGGACAATTTGGTATTGCGACTTACGAAAGTTCCTCTGTGCAAATAATATTAGCGGGCACAAGGGTACAAGATTCTTTGCTGAACGTTAACATCTTGGATAGAAGCTCACAAAATATCTCTATACAATGGATTCATTTGCAAACTCAAGCAACGACAGCACCGTTGTTTTCTTTGTCACCGCTTTCTCTGTTTGTTGGAGGGACGAATGGAAATTTGTATCAATATCAATTGAATACAAATTCGCTGACGCACCAAACTTTCGGTTCGAACGACATCACGGCGATTACAGAATTGCCGAACGGAATTTATTGCAGCGATGCTTCGACATTGTATCATGAAAATGTTTCACAGTCTTTGCCTACAGGAGCATCAACGTGGCTTTTGGCGGGTGCAGTTTCTGCAAGTGGAAATTTTGTCGTCGCAGCACAGAAAAATGATAACAGAATTCTTGCTTTCGATACAACACTTTCAAAAACGTTATTCGATGTTTCCATGAACAGCACAATTCTTTCGCTTGCCATTGGCGATGTGAATGGCGATGGAGAAAAAGATGTCGTCGTGATGTCGGCAAAAAATATTTATGCGTTCAATCGCAACGGAGTGATGCTGGATAATTTTCCAATTACCATTTCGCGCGATTCGGGATTCGTCGGTTCGCCAATCCTCGCTGATGTTGATGGCGACGGTTTAACCGATATTCTTGCTCTCACATCGGATGGATCTCTTTTCGCATGGAACAATCACGCAAAACTTCTCACAGGTTTTCCGGTCGTTGCTGCATCGCCGGAAGCAACATCGATGGCAGCATTTAAAGACAGTTCAGGAAATTTTGCTGTCTTCACAACAACGCGTGATGGCAACACGCAGGCGGTTTCATTAGGAAATCCGTACAACGCAGCAAAAGTATTTTGGTCGCAGCAATTTGGTAATTCACTGTTATCAAGTGAAGATTCAACCGTGCTCGCGCCGTCGTCTCAGCAGACGACAGATTTTTTGCCGAAAGCCCGAACATATAATTGGCCGAATCCCGTTTATGGCAACTCGACACAGATTCGGTACTATGTAACTGAAAACGCAACTGTGAATATCAAAATTTTCGATCTTGCCGGATCGAAGATCACAGAATTAAATGGCACTGCTATTGCCGGTATGGATAATGAAGTAACGTGGAATGTTTCCAACATCCAAAGCGGTATTTATCTTGCGCGCGTCGAAGCAAAATCTGCACATCAATCGTCTGTGGCAATTATAAAAATCGCTGTTGTCAAGTGATTGACGCAAAGAGCTTACCGCATATTGGGTGAACAACTTATCGATTTGGATTTGGATTCATGAAATATATTCAACCGCTGGTATCTGTTTTTTTATGTTGTTTCGTTGCTGCTTCTGTACTCATTGCTCAGGATGAAGATTTTCCTCATCCTGAATTAGAATGGTACACCATTACGACACCGCACTTTTTGGTGCATTACCATAACGGCACAGAACGAACTGCGCGCGAGCTGGCGCATGTTGCGGAAAGCATTTACAAACCTATCACGACACTGTATAACCATGAACCGGATCAACGCGTGAGCATTGTTATTCGCGATCATGATGATTATTCCAACGGCGGGGCGTATTTTTATGATAACAAAATTGAAATTTGGGCTTCGTCGTTAGATACCGATTTGCGAGGAATGCATCCGTGGTTGTGGGATGTCGTTTCGCATGAATTCACCCACATTATCCAAGTGCAAACAGCGATGAAGTTCGGGCGGCATGTGCCGGGCATTTATTTGCAGTGGCTGGGCTATCAAGCAGAGCGGCGTCCCGATGTCCTGTATGGATATCCCAATGTGTTGGTGTCGTATCCCATTGCCGGTGTGATACTTCCCAGCTGGCTTGCCGAAGGCATTGCACAGTACAATAATCCGTCCTTGAAGTTCGATTATTGGGATACGCATCGCGATATGATGTTGCGGATGTATATGTTGGATGGCAATCCGCTTACGTGGGAAGAGATGGGTGTGTTTGGAAAAACAAGTTTGGGAAATGAATCTTCGTACAATGCCGGATTTTCGATCATCGATTATATTGCAGAAAAATACGGCGTCAACAAGCTCGAACAACTCTCGCGAAATCTTGCAGTGCCTTATCGTCTTACGGTGGATGGCGCGATTCAAGCAACACTGGGAATTTCCGGCGAAGAATTGTACGCGCAATGGAAGGATGAAAAGACAAAAAAATATAAAGCCGTTGCCGATTCTATTCGCCCTCAACTGCATGAAGGCACGCTGATTGAGAAAGAAGGATTCGGAAATTTCTTTCCAATTTTTAGCCCTGATAAAAAAAATATAGCGTACGTTTCCAATCAAGGTGAGGATTATTTTAGCATTAGCGATGTCTATCTTTATCATCGGCAATATAAAACAAAAAAAATTATTGCATCGCGCGTTCATTCTACCATATCATTTTCACCGGATGGAAAATATTTATATTATGCAAAAATTGATCGCGACAACCCGCATTGGTCGGGTTACAGCGATTTGTACCGTTTTGAAATTGCCACAGAAAAAGAGAACCGCTTGACATTCGGATTGCGGGCGTTGAGTCCCAAACTTTCATCGGATGGCAAACAAATTGTTTTTGCGTACGGCCATGACGGCACGCTGAATGCCGGTATTGTGGATGCTGATGGAAAAAACATCCGGCAGATTACACATTTTGAAGACGGCGAACAAGTTTATACACCGGCATTTTCACCTGATGGCAGGACCATTGCATTCGGTTATTCCATCGGAAACGACCAATCGATCGGCTTGGTCGATACGAGCGGCAGAAATTTAAAATTTCTTTCTCTGAAAGGCGATTCACGCAATCCATGTTTTTCTTCAGATGGAAAAACGCTGGTGTATTCTTCCGACCAGACACACATCTTTAATATTTATGCCTATTCATTCTCGGATAGTGCATCACAGCAACTCACCAATGTTTTAGGCGGTGCATTTTATCCGTCCGTCGATAGCGCCGGCAATCTTGTCTATTCGACCTATACATCGTCAGGATTTAAAATTGCCTATCTCGCTGCTGATTCCACAGTGCGTGGGCAAACGATTGCGAACGGTTTGCACAACGATTCCTTACCTTCGCCGCAGTCGATACCTTTAACCTTCGTTCGCCCATTGTTTCATTCGCATCTTGATTCTACGGCGACAGAGGAATTTTTGCGGACAAAATATCTTTCAAAACCTTATCATTCGGTCTTTACCAGCGTTTCGATCGTTCCTTTGCTGCGCATCGACAATTACAACATCAGCAATCAAGGAATCGATATGATTAAACCGGGATTGTATTTTACATCCTCAGATGTCTTGGATAAAATTGATTTGATCGGCGGTGCAGCGATCAACAGAAAGTTAGAACGCGATTTATTTTTTGTTGTTGATTATTCCGACCGCATTCCGCTTTTGTATCAATTAGGATTAGAGCCAACGCTTTCGCTGGAAATGTATAGCATCAGCAGGGAAACGAATAATCAATTTGAATTACCGGGCAATCCACCGCCGGCTCCCATCAACGCTGATGTTACGTATTCAATGTTAGAATTCGACGGATCGTTCCGTCAAAAAATATTTACGGAAAATACCGAAATCAAATTGGGTTATTCATGGAGCAGCTACGATGAAAGCCTCGGCTTCTGGAGCATCGATAATTATGAAGGCCATCCCGTCAGTTCGCAAGCATCGAGAGCTACGTACTTTAAAGGGAACACCTTCACACTTCAACTAAAACATAATGTTATTTTGCCGACGATGGATCGTGATATCAATCCGGTCGGTCGTTCTTTCTTGTTCCGCTATAGTTATGAAATTGATGATTTTAATCCGTCAGATTCGTTAAAGCTTGATGCGAGCGGTTCGGTGGTCTCTGCTTTTACGCCTTATAAATTGCACCGCCTTGAATTGATCTGGAACGAATATTTACCGCTGCCGTTTTACAAACAGACCTTGACGCTCTCACTGCACGGCGGCAGTATTTTGGGGCCGACGGTCGATGAATTTTTTGATTTTTATGCAGGCGGTTTTACCGGTATGCGCGGCTATACATTTTATGCCCTTGGCGGCAACGAAATGTTGACGGCGAATGCCACATATCGGTTTCCGATTTCCACGCAGCTTAATTGTCGCGTGCTGCAATTTTATTTTACAAAATTATTTGCATCTGTCTTCTACGATGTCGGCGATGCATGGTCCGGTGCTGTGCCCGATTATTCCACGTGGAAGCATGATATTGGATTTGAGTTGCGGCTTGAATCATTTTCTTTTTATGTTTATCCGACAAGAATTTTCTTTTCCGGCGCATACGGTATCGACCAGTTTAGCACGAAGGTCAATAGCGTGGCCGTCAATTCGGTGGAGTACGGGAAGGAATGGCGATTTTATCTCGGAATATTATTTGGATTTGACCTGAATGAACTTATGCCAAAAACACAGATGAGGTACCAATGAAACACGGAAAGATGGTAATCGCGGTCGCAATGGTTTTTATTGCGGCATGTCCAATTGCAAAAACTCAATATCTCGATCGCTATGAAGCTGCCACTGTATCGATCAACACCGGCGATCTTCGTACCGATTTACTGATGATGCCAGATGCAAGATCGTTCGTAAGCGAGCTCGACAGCAGTTATAGTACTCGGCATGCCAATCGCTATTCGCCAATGCGCGCTGCGTTATATTCTGCGGTTATTCCCGGCGCAGGACAATTTTATACGAAGAGTTACGTGCAAAGCGCATTGTTTGTCGGTGCCGAAGCGGCATTGTGGATCTTATACTTCAAGTACGAAAACAAAGGAGATCAGCAGACTCAGGATTTCCAGAATTATGCCGACCAAAATTATTCTGTGGTGCGATATGTTCAGTGGATTCAAAAATATTATCCTGCATATTATGCGGCGGCGATACAGAATTACGGATCAATATTGAATGGCTCAACAAGTCCCAATCCTTGGGATCAAGTAAATTGGAGCGCCTTAAACCAGTGTGAAACATTAATTGGAAATAACCCCGACAACATCATCACCGGATTTTCGCATCAACTGCCGATACGTCCGCAGCAGCAATATTATGAGCTTATTGGAAAGTATCCGCAGTTTGCCGGCGGCTGGGACGATGCAGCAGCCAGCGGCATTGACGCGAATGCCGTCGTTGCCCAAGAAGTTTCTCCGCACTTTTTGTATTACCGGAATATGCGCGGGGATGCAAATTCCTATTATAATATTGCATCAACGATGTCGTACCTTCTCGTTGCCAACCATGTGCTGAATATGCTGGAAGCTGCATGGAATGCTGCACATCTCAATTCGAAATTACATGCATCGTCAGGTGTTCAACCGAGAAATATCGATGGCTATCGCACGGAATTGGCGTACACCATGAATCTTCAGGTAGAATTTTAAATCGAATTTGATTTTCTTGAATTCGATCAAGATGTTTCCTATATTAATTTTATTAAATTCAATCTCAGTAAACAGAAACAGCGCTTTTATTGATTGATGAATGGTAAAAAACGGGAAGAAATGAAACGTTCATGAAGAAAATATTTTCACCCTGGCGTTCGGCATATATCAAAACGTTTAGCGAGAAGAAAAAAAAGAAACAATGTCTTTTTTGTTCTATCATGAAAAATAAAAAAAATGACAGGAAAAATTTAATCGTATGGCGCGGGCAGTATTGTTTTGTCGTGATGAACCGGTTTCCCTATAACAGCGGGCATGTCATGGTGGTGCCGTACAGGCACACTGCATTGATGGAAGATTTTGACGACAACGAGCAGCTTGAATGTATGAAGGTTATACAACAATGCATCACGGCGCTGAAAGCCGAAAGTCACCCGGAAGGATTTAACGTCGGTGCAAACATCGGAAGGGTCGCAGGTGCCGGTATCGACCAGCACATTCACTTTCATGTCGTTCCACGCTGGAATGGCGATGCGAATTTTATGCCGGTACTCTCCGATGTAAAAATAGTTTCTGAATCTATTGAAGCAACCAGAACAGGTTTGGCGAACCAGTTCAAAAGAATATTTCAACAATAATATTATTGGCTTACCTATGAAAAAACGATTTTATGTTTTATTCCTTAGTGTGATTCTTCTTTATGCTTTTGCGTTCTCGCAAGAGAAACAAGCAATAAAACAGCAAGCGACGCAGGAACTTCAGGCCGCGTCCCCTGATCAGATAAAAGAAAAAATAAAAGAATCTGGAATGTCGGAAAAAGAAGCAACGGAGAGGGCCGCTGCACTTGGGATCGATCTGCAAACGTATTTAAATTCTAACGGACAGAATCAACCCGGACCATCGCTCACCGATAGTAATGCCATTGTCAAAGGACGGGCTGCAGAAAATATGCGCACAAACGTGCCTACAATACCTCAAGCCAAATCAACGGTCCCAGAATTTCAAGACAGAGACATTCCTGAAGGGTTACTGCCGTTCGGCTATAACATTTTTCAGTTTCCAACATCGACCTTTGAACCAGTATTAAATTTACCGACGGCATCGAATTATCTTTTAGGGCCGGGTGATGAAATTCTACTCACGATGTGGGGAGAAACGCAATTGTATTTACAATTGACGATCAACAGAGAAGGCAATATTGTGGTACCCAACGTCGGCCCGGTCGTTGCCCAAGGCGTGACGATTGAAGCGTTAAAAAGTCGATTGATGCAGCGTATGACAGCGATTTATTCCGGTTTAAAAAATGGTGCATCCAACGCCAACACGTGGTTAGATGTTTCGACCGGCAAACTCCGCACTATTCAAGTGTTTGTTCTCGGTGAAGTTGCAAAGCCAGGAGGGTATGCTGTTTCATCGATGTCCACTTCATTCTTGGCATTATATGTGGCGGGAGGCCCGACGATCAACGGATCACTTCGTTCGATTGACGTACTCCGAAATAATAAACTCTTTGCTCAAATTGATTTTTATGATTATGCCTTGCGCGGCGATAAGTCAAAAGATATTCGGTTGCAGGATGGTGATGTTGTGTTCGTGCATCCTGCGGGAAAACGTGCGGCCTTAACAGGCAATGTTATTCATCCGGCAATTTATGAGACGAAGTCCAAAGAAACACTCAAAGATCTTATCGCGATGGCGGGTGGGTTGCAGGCGGATGCGTATAGCGACCGAGTCCATATAGAACGAATTATTCCGTTCGCTCAAAGAAAATTATATACTCGCAATATCCTCGATATCGATCTTCCATTTACTTCTGTCGATGCCATGTTCAATAGTACGTTCGAATTGGAAAACGGAGACATCGTTTCGGTGCTGAAGATCAATAACTTTTTTCAAAACCGAGTTCAATTATCGGGCAATGTCAAAAAGCCAGGAATCTTTGAACTTCACAAGGGAATGAAAGTTCGTGATTTAATTATTGCTGCTGATAGCTTATTAACTGATACTTTTGGCGAACATGCTGATATTACTCGCGTCTTACCGGACCGTCGATCAGAAATTCTTCCCTTCAACCTCACAAAGGCGATGGAACTCGATCCCGCCAATAATCTTGAACTTGAATCGGAAGACAGCGTGACTATTTATAAACAGGACTTTTTCTTTCCGGAACACACTGTATCGATTTCCGGGGCGGTTCGTAAGCCAGGCAGTTATCTTCGCA